>NZ_JBHYUG010000096.1:0-33310 GCF_042749375.1 Streptomyces sp. NPDC059477
CTTCCCTTCGGTGTCTCCGACTCTATCAGATCCTTTTCTCGACCTGACCCCCAGTCAGCGGGGTTTGTCTTCCCGGCCCTGCGGCCGTTCCGACGAGTGAGACTTTAGCGGATTCCTGGCTCCCGACCTAATCGGGGGCGCCGCGTCCTTTCGAACGAGGATTCCTCATTTCGCAAATTCCCATGCCAGCAATACGGCGGGCAGGCGGACAGAGGACTGCCCGGCTGTTCACCGAGAGTGGTGGGGACTTGCGGAATGGCTGTCCGGGGACCGACCTGGATCGGCGCTCACGCTGGACAGCCCGGAGAACATTACGTATCGGCATGTCGGGTGTCAACTCTCGTCCGGACGACACCCCGGAGGCGTACTGTGGTCGACATGACGACGCGTACGTGTTCCCAGCTCTGGTGGGCCGCCTGACGGCGGCCGGAGTCACGTATGCATTCAACGGCCGCCGACTCGGCGGCCGTTCTTGTTTCTCCCTTCTGCGGGGCCGGCCGGTGGGTGCGGCGGTCCTGAGCAGGAGGTGGAGAGATGAAGCGGGTTTTCAGCGGGGTCAAGCCGACCGGGCATCTGACGCTGGGGAACTATCTGGGGGCCATGCGGCAGTGGGCCGCCGTGGATCAGCACGAGGCGGACGCCTTGTTCTGCATCGTGGATCTGCACGCCCTGACCGTGGACCACGATCCAGCGCGGGTGCGCAGGCTGAGCCGGCAGGCGGCGACGCTGCTGCTCGCGGCGGGGCTGGATCCGCGGCTGTGCACCGTGTTCGTACAGAGCCATGTGGATGAGCATGCGCGGCTGTCGTATCTGCTGGAGTGCGTGGCGACGGACGGCGAGATGCGGCGGATGATCCAGTACAAGGAGAAGGCCGCGCGGGAGCGGGCGCGGGGTGGGAGTGTGCGGCTGTCGCTGCTGACGTATCCGGTGCTGATGGCGGCGGACATCCTGGCGTACGGGGCGGATCACGTGCCGGTGGGGGACGACCAGACGCAGCATGTGGAGCTGGCGCGGGATCTGGCGGTGCGGTTCAACCAGCGGTACGGGCACGCGTTCGTGGTGCCACGGGCGACGCATCCGGCGGTGGCGGCCCGGGTCATGAACCTTCAGGACCCCGTCTCGAAGATGGGGAAGAGCGAGGACACCGGGCCGGGGATCGTCTATCTGCTGGACGAGCCGGATGTGGTGCGCAAGAAGGTGATGCGGGCCGTGACGGACGGTGGGCGGGACGTCGCGTACGACAGGGAGGCCCAGCCGGGGGTCGCGAATCTGCTGGAGATCCTCGCCGCGTGCACAGGTGGGAACCCGAAGGGGCTGAGCGGTGTATATGAGTCGTACGGCGCTTTGAAGAAGGACACCGCGGAGGCGGTGGTGGAGGTTCTGCGGCCCGTACAGGCCAGGCACAAGGAGTTGTGCGCGGATCCTGCGTATGTGGAGGGGGTGCTGCGAAATGGGGCGGAGCGGGCTCGGGCCATGGCGCGGCCGACCGTGGACGCGGCCTATCGGGCGATCGGGCTGCTGCCTCCGGCGGCGGGAGCATCGGGGGACCCGGCTGAGACGGACGCGGCGGTGGGGGTGCTGAACGCGGCCCGGTAGGAGTCGGCGCAGGGGTGTCGTGCCGGTGCGGGTCGTGGGGTGGGGCCCGTCCCGGGGTGACGGGCCCGGTGTCCGCGTGGGTGTCAGGTGTTGCCGGAGGCCAGTTCGCGGCTGCGGTCGCGGGCGGCTTCCAGGGCGGCGATGAGGGCGGCTCGTACGCCGTGGCTCTCCAGTTCGCGGATGGCGTTGATGGTGGTACCTGCGGGGGAGGTGACGTTCTCGCGGAGCTTGACGGGGTGTTCGCCGCTGTCGCGGAGCATCACGGCGGCGCCGATCGCGGACTGGACGATCAGGTCGTGGGCCTTGTCGCGGGGCAGGCCGAGCAGGATGCCCGCGTCGGTCATGGCTTCGACCAGGTAGAAGAAGTAGGCCGGGCCGGAGCCGGAGAGGGCCGTGCAGGCGTCCTGCTGGGACTCGGGGACGCGCAGGGTCTTGCCGACGGCGCCGAAGATCTCCTCGGCGGTGGCGAGGTGGTCGGCGGTGGCGTGGGTGCCCGGGGAGATGACGGACATGGCCTCGTCGACGAGGGCGGGGGTGTTCGTCATGACGCGGACGACGGGCGTGCCGGTGGTCAGGCGCTCCTCGAAGAAGGAGGTGGGGATGCCGGCGGCGCCGCTGATGATCAGACGGTCCGCCGGGATGTGCGGGGCGAGTTCGTCGAGGAGGGTGCCCATGTCCTGCGGCTTGACCGTGAGGATCAGGGTGTCGGCGATCTTGGCGGCTTCGGCGTTGGTGACGGGGGTGACTCCGTGGCGGGCGCGGAGTTCCTCGGCGCGCTCGGGGCGGCGGGTGGTGACCAGGAGATCGCCGGGCGCCCAGCCCGCGCGGATCATGCCGCTGAGCAGGGCTTCGCCGATTTTGCCGGTGCCTAGGACTGCGACTTTCTGGGTCATGGTGCGGTGCCCTCCAGGGGTTGCGTCGTCCGCTTTCATCCTGGCACTCGGTCGTGTGGGGCGGGTGGGGTGTCCGGTGGGCGGACGTCGGCGGGTGGGCGGCGGCTTGGGTGTGGGCGGTGGGCCGTCGGGGCCGTCTGCCTGGTCCGCCCGTGCCGCCCCGGGGTCATGTGGTGCGGCGGCGGAGGGTGGCTGCTCCCAGGCACAGGACCAGGAGGGCGCAGCCCGCGACGATCAGGGCGTCGCGGAGGAAGGCGGCGGTCATGTCGCTGTGCTGGAGGACTTCGTTCATGCCGTCGACGGCATAGGACATGGGGAGGACGTCGGAGATGGCTTCGAGGGCGGGGTGCATCTGGTCTCGGGGGGCGAACAGGCCGCAGAGGAGGAGCTGGGGGAAGATCACCGCCGGCATGAACTGGACCGCCTGGAACTCGGAGGCCGCGAAGGCCGAGACGAAGAGACCGAGGGCCGTGCCGAGGAGCGCGTCGAGCAGGGCCACCAGGAGGAGCAGCCAGGGGGAGCCCGTCACGTCGAGACCCAGGCCCCATACGGCGAGGGCGGTGGCCAGGGCGGACTGGATGATCGCGAGGGTGCCGAAGGCGAGGGCGTAGCCGGCGATCAGGTCGCCTTTGCCCAGGGGCATGGCGAGCAGGCGTTCGAGGGTGCCCGAGGTGCGTTCGCGCAGGGTGGCGATGGAGGTGACCAGGAACATCGTGATCAGCGGGAAGATCCCGAGGAGGGAGGCGCCGATGTTGTCGAAGGTGCGTGGGCTGCCGTCGAAGACATAGCGCAGCAGGAAGAGCATCACGCACGGGATCAGGATCAGCAGCGCGATCGTGCGCGGGTCGTGGTGGAGCTGGCGGAGCACGCGGGCGGCGGTGGCGAGGGTGCGGGAGGGGGTGAGGGTGCGGGAGGAGGTGAGGGTGCGGGAGGTGAGGACGCCGGTCGGGGTGCTCGGAGTGGTCGGGGCGGGGGCGACCGAGGTGGCCGGGGTGCCGGGAGCGGCGAGCCCGGCCGGGGTGGCGGGGGTGGGTGTCGGGGGTGGGGTCGGGTCGGCGGTGTTCATGCGGTGCGCTCCTTCGTACGGGCTGCTGCGGCGGCCTCGTCGACCAGGTGGAGGAAGGCTTGTTCGACGGTGTCGCTGCCGGTGCGGGTGCGCAGGGCGGTGGGGGTGTCGTCGGCGAGGATCTCGCCCTCGCGCATGAGGAGCAGGCGGTGGCAGAGCTCGGCCTCGTCCATGACGTGGGAGGAGATGAGGAGGGTGGCGCCCCGGGTGGCGGCGATGGAGTGGAAGAGGTTCCACAGGTCGCGGCGGAGGACCGGGTCGAGGCCGACGGTGGGTTCGTCCAGGACGAGGAGTTCGGGGGTGCCGAGCAGGGCGACGGCGAGGGAGACGCGGCTGCGCTGGCCGCCGGAGAGATGGCCGGCGAGGGCGTCGGCGTGGCGGGTGAGGTCGACGTCGGCGATGGCGCGGGTGACGTCGGCGCGGCGGTGGGCGGCGAAGGCGCGGCCGGGGGTGAGGACGGCGGCGAAGTAGTCGAGGTTCTGGCGGACGGTGAGGTCGTCGTAGACGGAGGGGGCCTGGGTGACGTAACCGATGCGGCTGCGGAGGGTGGGGTGGCCCGCGGGGTGGCCCAGGACGTCGAGGGTGCCGGTGACCTTGGCCTGGGTGCCGACGACGGCCCGCATGAGGGTGGATTTGCCGCAGCCGGAGGGGCCGAGCAGGCCGGTGATCTGGCCGGGCGGGACGGTGAAGCCGAGGTCGCGCAGGACGGGGTGGGTGCCTCGGACGACGGTGAGGTTTTGGGCTCGTACGGCCGGAGTGGTCGGGGGCGTGGGGGCGCTGGGGGGCGGGTCTGGTGGGGGCGGAGGCGGGGTCTTATTCATCACGTGGTGAATAATGCTCCGAGGGGTGGGGAGCGTCAAGGGCTGGGGGTGGATGGGCGGTGGGGTGGGCGCGGGGAATCCGGCGGCCCTGGAGTGGGTCGCCGGGTCCGGTGAGGGGGATGGCCGGGAGTCGTCAGGGGTGGATGGCCAGGAGGAGTTCCACGTCGTAGGTCTCCTCGATCTCGCCGTCCGGGAAATGGGTGAGGAGGTGGGTGCGCTCCTGGGTGAGGAAGGTGGTGCGGGTCTGCTCGTCGGCGACCAGGACGACCGAGTGGGTGCCGAGGTTGGCGAGGTGAGTGTCGAGCGGGACCCGGCGGCTCCAGCGGACGCGGCGGCGGGTGAAGTCCGGGCCGGTGGGCGCGTGGGTGGTGTGGCCGATGATGCGGCGCAGTTCGGCGGCGGCGTCCCTGGCGAAGACGCGGTGGACGCGGGTGGACTGCTCGGCGATCCAGTCGATGTCGAGGGCGTCGGTGTTCCACCACAGGGCGAGGGCGCCGCCGGGGCGCAGTACGCGCAGGGCCTCCGGCAGGGCGCGGGCGGGGTCGGTCCAGTGCCAGGACTGGGCGTAGGTGACCAGGTCGACGGAGGTGTCGGCGAGGGGCAGCCGGTCGCCGATGCCCCGGACGAGAGGGACGTCGGGGAGGGCGCGGCGGAACTCGGCGGCCATCCGTTCGCCGGGCTCGACGGCGATCACGTCGGCGCCGCGCTCGCGCAGGAGTGCCGTCGCTATGCCGGTGCCGGCCCCGATGTCCGCCGCGCGGGCGCCGGTGAGGGGGCGGCCGGACAGTTCCTCGATCGCGTCGAGGAGGGCGGGCGGGTAGGAGGGGCGGTTGGCGGCGTACTGGGTGGCGGCGGAGTTGAAGGAGTGGGCGAGGAGGCCAGCGGGGGCGGTGGCGGACGCCGGTGAAGGAGTCGTCATACGGCCATGGTGGCCGAGGGTGCCCCGGTGGTGGTGTCTATGAGCGGCGGCGCTTCTTCGAGGGGTTGCCGGTGCGGCGGTTCGTGCGCTTCTCGTGGCGGCGGCGGGACTCCTCGTACTCCTGGCGGTGGAGCTTCTCGCCGGGGGCCTCGATGAGGGAGCGGAAGAAGTAGGCGACGAGGGAGCCGACGAAGCCGATGGTCAGGAGGCCGCGCAGGGAGGACTGGCGGTCCGGGTCGGGGCGCCGGGTGAAGCTCTCCCAGGTGCCACGGAACGCGAGCGCGCTGCACACCGCGAACATCACGACGACCAGGAGCGGGACGAAGCTGCCGGTGTCGGCGAGCTGAAGGCCCTGGTAGGCGAAGCGCAGGACCAGGCAGGCGGCGACGGCGGCGGCCAGGGAGCCGGCGGCGGCGCCGACGCGGCGCAGGAGGTAGCCGTCGGTGTGGTCGACCCATGTCGTGCCGAAGAAACGGATCGGCTCGGGGCGGGGGCCCGTGGGGGTCTCCGTGGGGGTGCCGGTCGGGGTTCCCGACGGAGTTGCCGACAGCGGTTCCGACGGGGTTGCCGTGGAGGCTCCCTTGGGGGGTGTCGGCCGGTCCGGGGTGCCGTTCGATTTCTCGCTCACCCGTCGATTATCACCGCCGGGTGGGGTTCGGTCGCCGGTCGGTTTGGATGCGGCCGATACGGCCCGGGCCGGTCGGGTCCGGGCCCCGGTCGGGTCCGGGCGGTCCGACCAGGTCCGGGCCGGTGCCCGGTGATCGCGTGGTCGCCGGGCACCGCCTAGCCGATGGCGGGTGTCGAACTGGTCAGTGGCCCGTGGCGGAATCGGCAGCCGACCCCTGACGTCAGGAGCAGCGTGGTGCCACGTAGCCGTCGCTGCCCGTGTTCACGTAGGCGTCGGAGACGTACTGGGCGTTGGCGATGCAGTCCCAGATGGACGAGGTGCCGTACGGGCCCGCGACGGAGTCGCCGGGGCGCTGGCAGTAGATCGGGACGGTGGCGCCCTCGGGGAGGACGCGGACGATGCGGTAGTGGACGCCGGGGCCGCTGCGGACGTTCAGCCGGACGCCCGGGGCGACCGGGTAGGCCCGCGCCAGCGCCGCGACCGATTCCGCCTCGGCCGGCACCTCGGCCGTGGCCGCGGCCTTCTCGACCGTCGCGATCGCCTCCGTGGTCTCCGCGCTCGCGGCGCTCGCGGCGCTCTCAGTGTTCTCGATGTTCTCGGTGGCCATATCGATCTCCCCCTGGATGAACGCTCATGAGGAACGCTTCACGCCAAATCATGTGGCGCACCGAGGCTAGCAAGGCCACAGAGGTTTCGTACGGGGCATCGACTAGGCTCAGCGCGTCGTGCGTGCGGAGGAGCATCCGGGGGTGAGCGATGCCGCCATGGCGCAGCACCGGCACGGATGCGGAAGCGGAATCTCCGCAATACGCCGGGCAGTATCTGCTGGAGGGCGAGTTGGGCTCCGGTGGGATGGGGGTCGTGCATCTGGCCCGGTCCGCCTCCGGGTTGAAGCTCGCGGTGAAGGTCGTTCATGCGGAGCTGGCCCAGGACCCTGAGTTCAGGGGACGGTTCAGGCAGGAGGTCGGGGCGGCGCGGAAGGTCAGCGGGGCGTTCACGGCGCCGGTCGTCGACGCCGATCCCGAGGCCGGACGGCCTTGGATGGCCACGCTGTTCATCCCCGGTCCGACCCTCGCCGAGCATGTGAAGCGGAACGGCGCGCTGCCCGTCGCCCGGCTGCGCCAGCTGATGGCGGGGCTGGCCGAGGCGCTGCGGGACATCCACCGGGCCGGAGTGGTCCACCGCGATCTCAAACCCAGCAATGTGCTGCTCGCCGAGGACGGGCCGAAAGTCATCGACTTCGGGATCTCCCGGCCCTCGGACAGCGAACTGCGCACCGAGACCGGCAAACTGATCGGGACGCCGCCCTTCATGGCGCCGGAGCAGTTCCGCAGGCCCCGGGACGTGGGACCGGCCGCCGATGTCTTCGCGCTCGGGTCGGTCATCGTGCACGCGGCGACCGGCAGCGGGCCGTTCGATTCGGACAGTCCTTATCTGGTGGCCTATCAAGTCGTTCACGAGGAGCCGGACTTGACAGGGGTTCCGGACGATCTCGCGCCCCTGGTCGCGCGCTGTCTGGCCAAGGAGCCCGAGGACCGGCCGACGCCCGACGAGTTGATGACGGAGCTGCGGTCGGTGTCGGCGTCGTACGACACGCAGGCGTTCATACCGGAGCAGCGGGGGTGGCAGGACGGTCCCTCCGAGGCGCCCACCCATCGGCGCGGGGTGCTCGCGGCGGACGGTCCCGTCGCCGGGCGGGGGCTGAGGGGCGTACGGCGGCGGGGGTTGCGGAGCGTACGACGGCGGGGGCTGGAGGACGTACGGCAGCGGGGGCCGGGGGGCGTGCGGCGCCGGTGGTGGGTGGGGGTCGGGGCGGGGGCCGTGGTCGTCGCGCTCGGGGCCGGGGGGCTCGCGCTGACCGGGGACGAGCCCGCCCCGGCGGCGGCCGGGCCCGGGCGGGCGGGGCAGGACGAGGGCTTCCGGCCCTGGGAGGCCGAGCTGAGCGCGGACGGTGCCGGGGCCGCCGGGATGCCGCGGTGCGTGGACGCGCCCGACGCGCTGTACTGCACCCGGCCGGGACTGCTCGCCATCGCCGTCGATCCCGTCGACGGGTCGGTGCGCTGGTCGCGGGCCGACACGCGGGCCGCGTCGGGGACGGACGCCGGGCAGAGCGGTGACGTTGTCGTCGAGCCGCCGGTCCTGTCGGGCGGGTTGCTGCATGTCGTCACCGACGGCGGGCGGCGGCTGGAGGCGCTGGACCCGGCCACCGGCGACACCAACTGGATCCACGACCTGACCGGTTACGGCGGGCGGATCGCGCACGCGGGCGGGGTCGTGCTGCTCACCGCCGACGACTCCACGGTCACCGCGCTGGACGCGGCCACCGGGGAACGGAAGTGGGAGGGCACGGTCGACGGGCTCACCCGGCCGGTGTTCCAGTCGTACGGGGACGGGAGCGCGTACGCGGTCGGCACGGAAGTGATCGACGGGGCGGACGGGACGCTGGTCACCGCCGTCGACCCGGAGACCGGGGTCACGCGCTGGCAGCAGGAGCTGACCGGCACGCTCACCCTCGTCGGCGCGCGGGACGGGGTGCTGTGGTTCACGTCGACGGCGGAGGCGTACTCGGACACCGACGCCGTCGTGCGCTACGACGTGGAGGGGCGGGCGATGCGGCGGATCCCGCTGCGCTATCCGGTCGCGGGCGCGCAGAGCGTCGTGGCGGACGCCGACCGGTTGTATCTGATCGGTGCGGACGGGGCGCTGGTCGCGGTGGACGCGCGCGAGTCGGCGCAGGTGTGGCGGGTGGAGACGTCGGTGAGTTTTCCGTCGGCGCCGGTGGTGGACGGGGCGCGGCTGTACTTCAGCGCCGGGGACGGGCGGGTCGTCGCCTTCGACACCGCGCGGGGCGAGTTGCTGGGGCAGACCGGGGCACGGCCGGGCACGGCACGCGAGTCGGTGGTGTCGGGGCTGCCGGAGCCGGTGGTGAGCGACGGGAAGGTGTTCGCGGCGGCCCCGGACGGGGTGCTGTTCGCGGTGGACGGGGGCGAGCCCGAGCGGTGGTGAGGCGGATCCGCGCGGTGGTGTCCGGGACGGTGGTCCAGCAGAGGTCACCGCAGGTCCGGGGGCACGCGGGTACGGGGGTAAGCGGGTACGGGGGTAAGCGGGTAGTACGGGCTTACGCGGGTACGGGAGTGGCGTACCCGGAGTCGGTGAGAGTGACGTACCGGAGGTCGCCGAACGTCGCCGAACGGACGAGGAAGGGGCCGCACCCGTCACGTGCGGCCCCTTTTCACCGGCCGGCCCCCGGCCGGGCTCGGCTCACCGGCTCAGCCGAGCTTGCTGACGTCCCGGACCGCGCCCCGGTCGGCGCTGGTGGCCATCGCCGCGTAGGCACGCAGGGCGGCGGAGACCTTGCGGGTGCGGTTCTTGGGCGCGTACACGCCGCCCAGGGCCTGTTCGCGGCGGGTCAGTTCGGTGTCGTCGACCAGCAGCTCGATCGAGCGGTTCGGGATGTCGATGCGGATGCGGTCGCCGTCCTCGACGAGGGCGATGGTGCCGCCGGAGGCCGCCTCGGGTGAGGCGTGGCCGATGGACAGGCCGGAGGTGCCGCCGGAGAAGCGGCCGTCGGTGACCAGCGCGCACGCCTTGCCCAGGCCCCGGCCCTTCAGATACGACGTCGGGTACAGCATCTCCTGCATGCCCGGCCCGCCCTTGGGGCCCTCGTACCGGATGACGACGACATCGCCCTCCTTGATCTGCTTGCTCAGGATCTTCTCGACGGCGGCCTCCTGCGACTCGCAGACCACCGCGGGACCCTCGAAGGTCCAGATGGACGCGTCGACGCCCGCTGTCTTCACAACGCAGCCGTCGACCGCCAGGTTCCCCTTGAGCACGGCGAGGCCGCCGTCCTGGGAGTACGCGTGCTCGGCGGAGCGGATGCAGCCGCCCTCGCCGTCCTCGTCGAGCGCCGCCCAGCGCTCGGACTGGGAGAACGCCTCGGCGGAGCGCACGCAGCCCGGGGCCGCGTGCCACAGCTCGACGGCCTCGGGGGACGGGGAGCCGCCGCGCACGTCCCAGGTCTTGAGCCAGTCGGCGAGGGACGGGCTGTGCACGGCGTGCACGTCCTCGTTGAGCAGGCCCGCGCGGTGCAGTTCGCCGAGCAGCGCCGGGATGCCGCCCGCGCGGTGCACGTCCTCCATGTAGTACGTACGGTCCTTGGCGACGTTCGGCGCCACCTTCGCCAGGCACGGCACGCGCCGCGACACGGCGTCGATCTCCGCCAGGCCGAACGGCACCTCGGCCTCCTGGGCGGCGGCCAGCAGATGCAGGATCGTGTTGGTGGAGCCGCCCATGGCGATGTCCAGGGCCATGGCGTTCTCGAAGGCCGCGAAGGTGGCGACGTTGCGGGGCAGGACCGATTCGTCGTCCTGCTCGTAGTAGCGGCGGGTCACGTCCATGACCGTGCGGGCGGCGTCGACGTAGAGCTGCTTGCGGGCCGTGTGGGTGGCGAGGACCGAGCCGTTGCCGGGCAGGGACAGGCCGATGGCCTCGGTCAGGCAGTTCATCGAGTTGGCGGTGAACATGCCGGAGCAGGAGCCGCAGGTCGGACAGGCGTTCTCCTCGATACGGAGGATGTCCTCGTCCGAGATGTTCTCGTTCACGGCGTCGGACATCGCGTCGACCAGGTCGAGCGTGCGGACCGTGCCGTCCACGAGGGTGGCGCGGCCGGACTCCATGGGGCCGCCGGAGACGAAGACCGTGGGGATGTTCAGCCGCAGGGCGGCGTTCAGCATGCCCGGGGTGATCTTGTCGCAGTTGGAGATGCAGACCAGGGCGTCGGCGCAGTGCGCCTCGACCATGTACTCCACGCTGTCCGCGATCAGGTCGCGGGAGGGCAGGGAGTACAGCATGCCGCCGTGGCCCATCGCGATGCCGTCGTCCACGGCGATCGTGTTGAACTCGCGCGGGATGCCGCCGGCCGCGACGATCGCCTCGCTGACGATCCGGCCGACCGGCGCGAGGTGGGTGTGACCGGGCACGAACTCGGTGAAGCTGTTGGCGACCGCGATGATCGGCTTCCGGCCGATGTCCGCACCGGGTACACCGGAGGCGCGCATAAGGGCGCGGGCGCCCGCCATGTTGCGGCCGTGGGTGACTGTGCGGGACCTCAGCTCGGGCATCGTCGCTCGCTCCTTCGGAGAGTTCCGGTGGTGTGGAACCGCCGGATTTCTGGCTCCTCAGAGCGTACGCCCGTGCTCCAAGGGATGGACCCCATGTCCGGAATGCGGGATGTATGTCTCACCACGGGTTGGTGAGGTGCCCCTGTACGACCGGGGCCACCCGTTCGATGATCCGTTCGACATCCACCGAGGCCAGCGGCTCGACCTTGATCACGTACCGGATCATCGCGATGCCCACCAGCTGCGAGGCGGCCAGCTCGGCGCGGAGTTCCGGCTCGGGCAGCGCGACCTCGTCGGCGATCCGGCGCAGCAGCTGGCCGGCGATGAGCCTGCTGAAGACGGTCCGGGCGGCCTCGTTGTTGACGGCGGAGCGGACGACGGCCAGCAGTGGCTTGCGGGTGGCCGGGTTCTCCCAGACGCCGAAGAAGAAGCGGGTCAGGCGCTCGCCGGCGCCGTCCAGCGGGCCCTGGACGACCACGTCCGGGGCGCTGAGCGCCGGGGCGGCGACGATCTCGACGGCCGCCTCGAAAACCTGTTCCTTGGTGCCGAAGTAGTGGTGGACGAGGGCCGGGTCCACCCCGGCCGCCTTGGCGATCCCGCGCACCGATGTCTTGTCGTACCCGCGTTCGGAGAACTCCTCGCGGGCCGCCGCCAGGATGCGGTCACGGGTGGCGGGGCCGTCGGCGGTGTCCGTACGGGAGGGGCGGCCTCGGCGGCGAGGGGGCGGGGCGGGGGTGGCAGAGGGGTCGGAGGGGGCGGGGGCGGGTCCGGATCGGGGGGCGGGTCCGGGGTCGCGGTCGGCGTCGAGGTCGCGGTCGGCGTCGGGGCTGGTCATCGGCGCGGCACCCGTAGTGACGAGGCCAGGTGGAGGCGGGTGAAGGCCAGGGCCTCGGCCAGGTCGGCCTCGCGTTCGGCGCTGGACATGGCCCGGCGGGTGTTGACCTCGATCACCACATGGCCGTCGAAGCCGGTCGGGGCGAGGCGCTCCAGCAGTTCGGCGCAGGGCTGGGTGCCGCGGCCGGGGACCAGGTGCTCGTCCTTGGCGGAGCCGCGGCCGTCGGCGAGGTGGACATGGCCGAGCCGGTCGCCCATGCGGTCGATCATGTCGAGCGCGTCCGCGCGGGCGGTCGCCGTGTGGCTGAGGTCGATCGTGTAGTGCCGGTAGTCGTCCTTGGTGACGTCCCATTCGGGGGCGTACGCCAGCATCTCGCGGTCGCGGTAGCGCCAGGGGTACATGTTCTCGACGGCGAAGCGTACGTCGGTCTCGTCCGCCATCCGCCAGATCCCGGTGACGAAGTCACGCGCGTACTGGCGCTGCCAGCGGAACGGGGGGTGGACCACGACCGTGCTCGCGCCGAGCTTCTCCGCCGCCGCGCGGGCGCGCTGGAGCTTGGTCCAGGGGTCGGTGGACCAGACCCGCTGGGTGATGAGCAGGCAGGGGGCGTGCACGGCGAGGATCGGGACCTGGTGGTAGTCGCTGAGTCTGCGCAGGGCCTCGATGTCCTGGCTGACCGGGTCGTTCCAGACCATGACCTCGACGCCGTCGTAGCCCAGGCGCGCGGCGATCTCGAAGGCCGTCGCCGTCGACTCCGGGTAGACGGAGGCCGTCGAGAGGGCGACCTTCGCGTCCGGAATGCCGACGGGGTGTGCCACGAGGGAAAGGGTACGTGGGATTGGGGGTGGGGCTGGGTGGGGGCGGGGTTGGGGGTGGGGTACGGCTTGGGTGGTGGCGCCTTCGGGGGGGTGGGCTTGTCGCCGTGGGCGGGTGCGGGTTGTGGTGGGTTGCTCGCGCAGTTCCCCGCGCCCCTATAGGGCGATGCCCGGACGGCTGTCTATAGGTGGGCCTCAGGCGCGCGCCCCATAGGGGCGATGCCCGGGTCGGCTGCCTATGGGTGGGCCTCGGTACGGCTCTCCATGGGTTGGGCTCAGTCCGTCGGGGCTGTTGAGGTCATCGCTGTGCCCATGTGGTCCAGTTTGCGGAGGATGATGCCTTCGCGCAGGGCCCAGGGGCAGACCTCCACCCGCTCGACGGCGAAGAGGTCCATCGCGCCCTCGGCGACCAGGGCGCCTGCCAGGAGCTGGCCCGCGCGGCCCTCGGAGACGCCGGGGAGTTCGCCGCGCTCGGCGGTGGTCATGCCGGCCAGGCGCGGGACCCACGCCTCCAGGGACGCGCGCTTGAGGTCGCGCTGGACGTAGACGCCCTCGGCGCTGCGGGCGGCGCCGCCGATCCGGGCGAGTTGCTTGAACGTCTTCGACGTGGCGACCACATGGTCGGGGGCGCCGAAACGGCTGAACTCCCCCACCGTACGGGCGATCTGGGCCCGCACATGGCGGCGCAGGGCCCTTATCGCCGACGGGTCGGGCGGGTCGCCGGGCAGCCAGGCGGCGGTGAGACGGCCGGCGCCGAGCGGGAGGGAGACGGCGGTGTCGGGTTCCTCGTCGATGCCGTAGGCGATCTCCAGGGAGCCGCCGCCGATGTCCAGGACCAGCAGTTTTCCGGCCGACCAGCCGAACCAGCGGCGTACCGCGAGGAAGGTCAGCCGGGCCTCCTCCTCGCCGGTCAGCACGCGCAGCTCGACGCCGGTCTCGTCGCGCACGCGCGCGAGGACGTCATCGGCGTTGGTCGCCTCGCGCACGGCGGAGGTGGCGAACGGCAGGATCTCCTCGACGCCCTTGTCCTCGGCGGCCTGGAGGCACTCGTGGACGACCGTGATCAGCTGGTCGACGCCGCCGGCGCCGATGGACCCGTCCTCTTCGAGCAGTTGGGCGAGGCGCAGATCCGCCTTGTGCGAATGCGCGGGCAGCGGGCGTGCGCCCGGGTGCGCATCCACCACCAGCAGATGCACCGTATTGCTTCCCACATCGAGGACACCGAGTCTCATAGACGGAACGCTACTGCCAGCGGTGCCGTGCCCCGCGCCCGAGGCGGTTCCGAGGCCGTTCCGTGCCCGTCCCGAGGCGGTGGGGACGGTGGCGGGGAGAGGGGTTTCCGGGGTGGCCGCGCAGCGGGGTCCGTGGACGGGCTTCGGCGACTTACCCTGGACCCGTGCCAAAGACGAAAAAGGCGAAGAGCGGCAAGACCGACAAGGCTGTCAAAGCCGACAAGATTGGCAAAGTCGGCAAGAAGGGTGTGGTGGCCGAGCGGGCGGACGCGGCCTCGGACGAGAAGGGGCTCGACTTCGCGCGCGCGTGGGTGGAGTTCCCGGACCCGGCGGACGACGAGCAGGTCTTCCGGTGCGATCTGACCTGGCTGACCTCCCGCTGGAACTGTGTCTTCGGAAGCGGCTGCCAGGGCATCCAGGCGGGCCGCGCGGACGACGGGTGCTGCACGCTGGGCGCGCACTTCTCCGACGAGGACGACGAGAAGCGGGTCGCCGGGCACGTGGCCCGGCTCACGCCGGACATCTGGCAGCACCACGGCGAGGGCACCCGGGACGGCTGGGTCTCCGAGGACGAGGACGGCGACCGGCAGACCCGCCCCTTCCAGGGCTCGTGCATCTTCCAGAACCGGCCCGGCTTCGCCGGGGGCGCGGGCTGCTCGCTGCACATCCTCGCCGTGCGGGAGGGCCGGGAGCCGCTGGAGACCAAGCCGGACGTGTGCTGGCAGCTGCCGATCCGGCGCACCTTCGACTGGATCGACCGGCCCGACGACACACGGGTGCTCCAGGTGTCGATCGGTGAGTACGACCGCCGGGGCTGGGGTCCGGGCGGCCATGACCTGCACTGGTGGTGCACCTCGGCGACCTCGGCGCACGGCGGGGGCGATCCGGTCTATGTCTCCTACCGCCCGGAGCTGACCGAGCTGATGGGCAAGGCGGGCTACGACCGGCTGGTCGAGCTGTGCGAGGAGCGGCTGGGGGCGGGGCTGCCGCTGCTGGCACCGCATCCGGCGGATCCGGTGGGGCCGACGCCGGGGCCCGTGGGCCGGTAGGGCGTCTACGGCCGGTACGGGGGTACCGGCCGTACGGCGGACCGGTCCCCCTTGGTCCCCCCGGTCTCACCGACCTCACCGACCTCACCGACCTCACCGAGCCGCAGCGGACCCGACGCACGGGCTGAGCGATCCGGCCCCCGCTGTCGGGCCGCGCCAACCCGCTGTTCGGCGCCACGCGCGCGTAGCGGGAATCGGGAATTGGGATCGGCGCTGGACCGGGCCCGGTCCGTGCCGGGCCGAGTGTCTAGCTCGGGCTCGGATCCCCGCCCTCGGTCGGCGATGGGGTCGAGCCGGGGTCCGTCGGGGACGGGTCGGTGGGGGTCGGCTCGGGGTCCGTCGGAGTTGGGGTCGGGCTGCCGGCCGGGTCGGTCGGGGCGGAGGCCGTCGGGGTGGGCTCGGGGGTGGAGGGTTCCGGGTCGGTCGGGGGCGGGGTGCCCGGCGGGGTGGGGCGCGGCTCGGACGGGGTGGGCGCGGTGCCGTAGCCCTCGATGGAGACGATGGCCCCGGCCGGCGAGATCGCCACCCGCGCGCTCCAGTACCCGGAAGGCTCGCGCAAATGGTCCACGTACACCTTGATCGTCAACGTCTCGCCGGGCTGGAGGGTTCCCGAGGAGCGGCTGAGGTAGAGCCAGGCGGCCGACGTGGAGGCGGACCAGCTCACGGGGGCGGTGCCGGTCGCGGTGAGGGTGATGAGGGTCGTGTCGCCACTGCTCGCGGCGGCCACCCCCAGCTGCGCGGCGCCCTTGCGTCCGGCGCCGGCGACGCTGATCACCTCGACGGCGACATCGGGGCGCTCACCGGTGCCGAAGCGGTCGGGGCGGGTGCCCGCGTTGCCCGCGTTCTGGTAGCCGCCGCCCGTGCCCCCGCCGACGAGGCCGCCCTCGCCGTCCTCCTGGGTGGCGCTCGCGCCGGGGCCGCCCTGTCCCTCGGCGATCGAGGGGTCACCGCGATAGGCCGACCAGAGGGCGATCACGGGCGCGGCGACGACCGTGGCGACGACGGTCGTGGTGACGGCACGCGCGCGTAGGCGGTCCCGGCGGGCGGCGCGGTCCTTGGGGTCCATCGGGAAGCCACGCCGGTCGTAGCGCGGTACGGCGGCACCCCGCGCGCGTGGGTGGTGGGTCAGCGCCATGTGGAGCGCCGCGCGGGGGGCCTCCAGGACGGGCAGCTCGGCGGGGGTGACGGTGGCGCCGGGCCAGCGGCCGGGTACCGCGCGCTCGGCGGTACGGCGGCAGCGCGGGCAGTCGTCGACATGGCGCACCAGCTCGCGGCGCAGGGCGGTGCTGAGGACCAGCTGGTGGTCGCCGGTGAGCCGGGCGACGCCGGGACAGCCGCCGGCCTCCACGACGGCGAGCGCCGCGCGGGTGCGTTCCACCTCGCAGGCGGCGGAGGCGAGCAGTTCGCGGGCGGCGGCGAGGTCCATGCCGAGCACGGCGGCGACCTCGTGGGCGGCCAGGTGATGACGTACGGCGAGTTCGAGCGCCTCGCGCTGCTCCGGGGTGGTCCCGGCGGCCTCGGGCCAGGCCAGCAGGGACAGTTCACGCCGCCGCAGCTCCTGCACGTCCTCGGCGACGGAGGGCTGCGGGGTGGAGTGGCCGCTGGGGTGCGCGCCGGGGTGCGCCGGGGCCAGTGCGCCCGGGTAGGCGCCGCCTGAGTGGGCTCCGGTGTGGGGGCCCGCGTGCTTGCCGGGGTGGCGGCCCGCCGCGTGGGTGCTCTGACGTTTCTGCTTGGCCTCGGCCAGCTTGCGCAGACAGGTCCAGCGGGCCAGCGCGTACAGCCAGGCGCGACGGTCCCCGGGGGCCTCCGGGGCGCGTGTGCCCCGGCGCTCGGCCAGGGCGAGCGCGTCGCCGAGCGCGGTGGTCGCGGAGTCGTGGTCGCACAGGACGGACAGGCAGTAGGTGAACAGGCCGTCCAGATAGGGCTCGTAGCGCGCGGGCGGACGCTGCGCCAGCGTGCGCGCCGCAGCGCGGTCACGCGCCTCCCTGCGCGCCCGGTGTGCGCCGGTGGTGCGGGTCGGTGTCTGCTGGCTGCTGGTCATCACTCGTGGACCGTAGGGGGCGCGCGACGGCCCCTTCTCCCACCTTGAGCACATTTAATCCGTACGGGTGAAACGATCCCTCAATGGGGGACAGGAACGATTCATTCCGTGGCCGGTTCTCGACAGGATGGCCGAGTTTGAGGGTGGTGCGAGCGGGCCGGCCGGAGGGAGAACGGGACGGCCGTCGGCGAGGGGTGTCCGGGGCCCGACCGCGTTGTCAGTGCCAGCGGTTACGGTTTCCGCATGGCTGCCCGTACCAAGACCACGAAGGACCGACCGTCCTACCGCTGCACGGAGTGCGGCTGGCAGACGGCGAAGTGGCTCGGCCGCTGCCCCGAGTGCCAGGCGTGGGGCACGGTCGAGGAGTACGGCGCGCCCGCTGTCCGTACGACGGCACCCGGCCGGGTCACCACCTCCGCGGTGCCCATCGGCCAGGTCGACGGCAGCCAGGCCACCGCCCGCTCCACCGGCGTGCCCGAGCTGGACCGGGTGCTCGGCGGCGGACTGGTGCCCGGCGCGGTCGTGCTGCTCGCCGGCGAACCCGGCGTGGGCAAGTCGACCCTGCTGCTCGACGTGGCGGCCAAGTCGGCCAGCGACGAGCACCGCACGCTGTATGTCACCGGCGAGGAGTCCGCGAGCCAGGTGCGGCTGCGCGCGGACCGCATCAAGGCCCTGGACGACCACCTGTATCTCGCCGCCGAGACGGATCTGTCGGCCGTGCTCGGGCACTTGGACGCGGTCAAGCCGTCGCTGCTGATCCTGGACTCGGTGCAGACGGTGGCCTCGCCGGAGATCGACGGCGCGCCCGGCGGCATGGCGCAGGTGCGCGAGGTGGCCGGCGCGCTGATCCGCGCCTCCAAGGAGCGCGGCATGTCGACGCTCCTGGTGGGCCATGTCACCAAGGACGGCGCGATCGCGGGTCCCCGCCTGCTGGAGCACCTGGTGGATGTGGTCCTGCACTTCGAGGGCGACCGGCACGCGCGCCTGCGGCTGGTCCGCGGGGTCAAGAACCGCTACGGGACGACGGACGAGGTCGGCTGCTTCGAGCTGCACGACGAGGGCATCACGGGCCTGACCGACCCCAGCGGGCTGTTCCTGACCCGCCGCGCGGAGCCGGTCCCCGGCACCTGCCTGACCGTCACCCTGGAGGGCCGCCGCCCGCTGGTGGTCGAGGTCCAGGCGCTGACCGTGGACTCGCAGATCCCCTCCCCGCGCCGGACCACCTCCGGTCTGGAGACCTCGCGCGTGTCGATGATGCTGGCGGTGCTGGAGCAGCGGGGCCGGATCAGCGCGCTGGGCAAGCGGGACATCTACTCCGCGACGGTCGGCGGGGTGCGGCTCCAGGAGCCCGCCGCGGACCTCGCCGTGGCCCTCGCGCTGGCCAGCGCGGCCAGCGACACTCCGCTGCCGAAGAACCTTGTGGCGATCGGCGAGGTCGGCCTCGCGGGCGAGGTCAGACGGGTCACGGGCGTGGGGCGCAGACTCTCCGAGGCGCACCGCCTGGGCTTCACGCACGCGCTCGTGCCGGGCGATCCGGGCAAGATCCCGCCCGGTATGAAGGTCCTGGAAGTGGCGGACATGGGGGACGCGCTGAGGGTGCTGCCGCGTTCCCGTCGCAGAGAGGCCCCCCAGGACACGGAGGACCGCCGGTAGACTTTGCCCTGGTCTCGCCCGTCCGTACGAACCGAGTACGCGAAACGGGGCACCGTACGGGTCCTGTACGGGTCCGGTACAGGTCCCGTAGGGGGCGCCGTACGGGACGCCTGAGAACCTGCGACCGGAGGAGTGCAGTGGCAGCCAACGACCGGGCATCGGCTCCCGGAAAGTCCGGTGGGAGTGCCGGTTCCGAGGGCATGATGCGCGCTTCGCTGAGCGCCGTGGCTCCGGGTACGGCGCTGCGTGACGGCCTGGAGCGGGTGCTCCGGGGCAACACCGGCGGCCTCATCGTGCTGGGTTCCGACAAGACCGTCGAGGCGATGTGCACGGGCGGTTTCGTGCTGGACGTCGAGTTCACGGCGACGCGCCTGCGCGAGCTGTGCAAGCTGGACGGCGGCATCGTCATCTCCTCCGACCTGTCGAAGATCCTGCGGGCCGGTGTCCAGCTGGTGCCGGACCCGACGATCCCGACCGAGGAGACGGGCACCCGGCACCGTACGGCGGACCGGGTCTCCAAGCAGGTCGGTTTCCCCGTGGTCTCCGTCTCCCAGTCCATGCGGCTGATCGCGCTCTACGTCGACGGGCAGCGCCGGGTCCTGGAGGACTCGGCGGCGATCCTGTCCCGCGCGAATCAGGCCCTGGCCACCCTGGAGCGCTACAAACTGCGCCTGGACGAGGTCGCGGGCACGCTCTCGGCGCTGGAGATCGAGGACCTGGTGACGGTCCGCGATGTGTCGGCGGTGGCGCAGCGCCTGGAGATGGTCCGGCGCATCGCCACCGAGATCGCGGAGTACGTGGTCGAGCTGGGCACCGACGGGCGTCTTCTGACGCTTCAGCTGGAGGAGTTGATCGCCGGGGTCGAGCCGGACCGCGAGCTGGTCGTGCGGGACTACGTCCCCGAGCCCACGGCCAAGCGTTCCCGCACGGTGGAGGAGGCGCTCTCCGAGCTGGACGCGCTGAGCCACGCCGAGCTGCTGGAACTGACCACGGTGGCGCGTGCGCTGGGCTACGCCGGGTCCCCCGAGACGCTCGACACGGCCGTCTCGCCGCGGGGTTTCCGGCTGCTCTCCAAGGTTCCGCGGCTGCCCGGCGCCATCATCGACCGCCTGGTCGAGCACTTCGGCAGCCTCCAGAAGCTGCTCGCCGCCAGCGTGGACGACCTCCAGACGGTGGACGGCGTCGGCGAGACACGGGCGCGGAGCGTGCGCGAGGGGCTGTCGCGGCTGGCCGAGTCGTCGATCTTGGAGCGGTACGTCTGAGGTTCCCGGCGCGGGGGACGCCCTCCGGGAGCGGGTGGGGTGCGGCTGATCGCGCCTGCGCGGCGGAACCCCGTATCGGCACCGCCCCGCGCCCCCCTCAGGGCGTCACGGTCAGGCGACGGTGGTCAGTCCGCCGTGAGGACGAAGGACGTCTGGACCTTGGTGAGCCCCTCGGCCTCGGCCTCCACCAGGTACGTCCCGGCGCCGGCCCGGCCGCCCGTCGGCGTACCGCACTCCGGGGCGCTGCGCTCGCGGTCCCATTCCACCGTGTACGTGATGCTGCTCCCGGCGGGCACCCGGTACAGCAGGCTCCCCGCGCCCTGCGGACAGTCCGCGGACGACCAGAGTTCGTCGTCCTCGGCGGCCTGCGTGATCGTCACCACCGCGTTCCGGGGACCGAGGTCCACCTTGCAGTCGCTCGCGGACGAGTTCCGCGCGATCAGCTGGAACTCGGGCCGCTGATCGGGCGAGTAGGAGTTGCGCACACTGCGCACGGTCAAGGTCACGGCCCCGGGAGCGCAGTTGGGCAGCGTCGAACCGGCCGGCAGCGCATCCCCCGTACCGACACCCGTACCGGACGTGGAATCCCCGCCCGAACCGCCCCCGGTCCCCGTGCCGGAATCGGTGCCGGTCCCTGATGTCCCCGAGCCGTCCCCGGCGCCGCTCCCGGCGCTCTCGCCGCCGCCCGTGTCGCCGTCCCCGGAGCCGTCGTCCGACTCCTCGCGCCCGCCCGGCGCTTGGCTGATCGCGGGACCGGACCCGGACGGTCCGGGAGTGATGGAGGGCACCGGATTCTTGCTGTTGGACCCCTCGGCGTCGTTGTTGCCGCCGCCGCCCCCGGACAACACGATCCAGGCGGTCAGCAGTGCCAACACAGCCACCACGGACACCAGGACGACCCTCCGTCGCCAGTAGATGGAGGAGGGAAGCGGCCCGACCGGATTGCGCATAGATCCCACGGCTCAAACTGTACGAGAGATCCGTGGCGCCGCTCGCGCCACCCGCCGCCTGAAGCGCAACTTTTCCGGATCATCATCCCGGAAGCGGCCCTCGACGCCCACGAACTGCCGTACGAGTCACCGTTCGGACACTCCCCGTGACCACACCGGTATCACTCGCACACCCCGTCACTGCGATCCCCCACCCACCGCCGACAGTTGACGTGGAGTCACACCGCGCGGACGGCGCCGCGATCCCGTCGGCACAGGTCCCCGACCGCCCTGCCTCACTCCCCGACCATCCCCGCCTCGTAGGCCACGATCGCCGCCTGCACCCGGTTCCGTACCCCCAGCCGCTCCAGTACCGCACTGACGTACGCCTTCACCGTGCCCTCGACCAGGTGCAGGCGCGCGGCGATCTCCGGGTTGGACAGCCCTTGGCCGACCAGTCCGAGCACCTCGCGCTCACGCGGGGACAGTTGCGCGGCGCGGGCCCGCGCGGCGGCCTCGCGCCCGAGACGGCCCCCGCCGGTACGACCGCCCGCCGCGCCGGTGCCGCCCAGGTCGTCGATGATCCCCCTCGCCACCCTCGGCGACAGGAACGCCACCCCGCCCGCGACCGCCCGCACCCCCGCGATCAGCTCATAGGGATCGCCGGACTTCAGCAGGAACCCGGTCGCGCCGCCGCCCAGCGCGCGGGCCACGTAGTCGCGCTCCGAGAACGTCGTCAGCATCGCGACCGCCGTGCCGGGCAGGGTCCGTACGATCTCCTCCGCGGCGGCCAGTCCGTCCAGGCGTGGCATACGGATGTCGAGGAGGGCCACGTCGGGGCGGTGGGCGCGAGCCAGTTCGACGGCCTCACGGCCGTCACCAGCCTCCGCGACCACCTCGGTCTCGCCGCCGCCCGCGAGGATGGCCCGCACCCCCGCGCGGACCATCGCCTCGTCGTCGGCCAGCAGTACGCGGATCATTCGGGGGTTCCTTCTGTTCTTGTGGTTCCTGTGGTTCCTGTGATTCCTGCTGTCGCTGTCCGTGATGCCGTCTTGGCTGGTCCTGCCCTGTCCTGGCGTCCGACGCCGGGGACCACGTCCTTGTCGATCAGGCGGTCCCGGTCGTCGTAGCAGAGCCTGAAGTGGTCGACGGAGACGAGGAGTTCGCCGCTGGCGCGGTAGTAGTGGCAGTCGGCGCCCGGTGGGGGCGCGGGCGCGCGGTCGGTGGGCGGGTCGGCGACCGACCGGCCGGGCAGCAGCGGCCCGATCTCGGCGGCGGTCGCGCCGAGGCGCAGTTCGGCGTAGGTGTCCGGGCGCAGGACGGAGTGGGTCTCGGTGTAGGCGTACCAGGCGAAGGCCCCGCCGATCAGGACGAGGCCCGCGCAGCCGGCGGCCCACAGGGCGAGGGCGGCTCGTCTGCGGGCGCGGGTGAAGGGCGCGGAGGGGGCTTCGGCGGTGAAGGGAGAGGGGGAAGGGGAAGGGGAAGGGGAAGGGGTGGGGGTGGGGGTGGGGGTGGGGGAAGGGGCCTGGGTGGTAGCGGTGGCCTGGGGGGTGGTGGCGCTGTCGGACGTCGGGGGATGCCATGGGCCGTCGGACGGGCGTTCCGGTACCCACACCCGTAGCCGGAACCCGCCCGCGTACGGCCCCTCGGTGGCGGGTTCGGCGGTGAATGTCCCGCCGACCGCCGTCACGGCGGCCCGCAGTCCGAGAAGTCCCGAACCTCCACCCGCCGGGCGGGAACTACTCTGCGTGGCCGGACCGTTGGAGACTGTGACGGCCGTGCCCCGGGCCTCCCCGGTCACCGCCACCACGACCGTCGCGCCCGGCGCATGCCGTGCCGCGTTGGTGAGCGCCTCCCTCACCACGCGGTGCAGCAGCCGCTGGACGATCCCGCCCGGCTCGGGCACCGGCAGGGGCGAGGGCCCCGCACCGGCCGGTTCCCAGCGCACGGGCAGGCCGGACTCGGCCGTGCGGGCCACGAGTTGTTCGAGGCTCTCGCGGGCCGGGGCGAGCGGCGCCGGTTCGTCGTCGTCCTCGCGCAGGACGCCGATGACACCGTGCAGCCGGTCGGTGGCGTCGGCAGCCGCCGCGCGCAGGTCGGCCACGGCGGCGCGGTGATGCGTGGGCAGGTCGGCGGCGATCTGGAGGGCGCCCGCGCGCAGCGCGATCAGGCTGAGGTCATGGCCCAAGGAGTCATGCATGTCCTGGGCGATCCGGGCCCGCTCGCGCGTGCGGGCGCGTTCCTCGGCGTGCCGCTGCTCGTCCTCCAGGCGGGCGGCGCGCAGCCAGCCGGCCTCGGCCAGTTCCCGGCCCTGGCGCCGGTGCCGTCCGGCGAGCCAGGGAAAGACACAGCAGAAGAGGAGGGTGCACATCAGGACCAGCCATTCCGGCGCCGGGTCGACCCCGAAGAGCCCGATCCGTGCGGTGCCGGCGCAGCCGACGGCGGCGAAACAGAGAGCGGCCGGGCGGATCCGGTCGGCCCGCAGTCCGAGCAGCAGGGCGAGCACGGCGAGCGCCGGGGCGTAGGAGAGGGTGAACAGGGCGGGCGCGGCCGTCAGGCTCAACACGGCCGACAGCGCGAACGCCGTGAGCGGGGCGCGGCGGGACACGGCGACCGCCACGCCGAGGACGACGGCTCCGGCGAGTTGCTGCCACAGGGGGCGGGGCTCGTTCAGCCCGAGCAGTTCGGTGCCGGCCGCGGGTGCGGCGAGGGCGGCCCACAGCAGCGCGTCACGGAGGCGGGGCAGCGAGGTGCCGTCCCGGCGGCCGTCGTCCTGGCGGCGGGCTCTTCCGGCGTTCCGTCCGTCGGGCCGTCCGGCGGCTCGTCCCTCGGCCCGTCCTTCGGCCCGTCCGGCTGCTCTTCCGGCGGCCCGGCCGTCGGCTCGTCCCTCGGCCCGTCCGGCTGCTCTTCCGGCGGCCCGGCCAGCGTCTCGGCGGTCCGCTCGTACGCCGCGCCGTCCAGCGTCCTGGCCGTCCGTTCGCTCGCCGTCACGTTCTCCGACCAGCCGACCAGCACGTCCAGCATCCCGGCCTTGCGCTCGCTCGCCCTCACGTTCTCCGACCAGCCGACCGGCACGTCCGGCGTTCCGGCCCTGCGCTAGACCGCCGTCACGTTTGCCGACCAGCCGACCGACACGTCCAGCATCCCGGCCCTGCGCTAGCCCGCCGCCCCACCCTCCGGCCTGTCGACCGTCCCGTCCGTCATCCGGGCTGTCCGCTCGCACGGCGCCCCGGCCAGCGTCCTGGCCGGTCGTCCGCCCACCGTCACGACCGCCGCCCCGCCGACGATCCCCTGCGTCGTCTGGGTCATCCGCGCGCACGCCGCCCCATCCGCCGCTCTGCCCACCGTCCCGTTCGCGGTCCCGGCCATCCGCTCGCACGCCCGCGCGTTCTCCGTCCTGCCCGCCGCCTCGTCCGTCATCCCGGCCGCCGTCCATCCGTCCGACGCTACAAGCGGCTCGGGGCGCCTCGCCCCTGCCGATCGTCAGGTGCTGTCGTCCCCGGGGGTGGCGGTTCGCCCGAGTCATGGTGTTGGCATGGCAGGATCGGAATCGCCATGACTGCGCCCACGAAGCTCCCCCACAGCCCACTCGCCGACGCGTCCGCCGGTTCCCCGGTGCCCGGCGGCTCCCCCTCGCCTCAGGACCGGTCCCCTCTGGAAGAACAGGTGTCCGGGAAAGGGCCCGGTTCCTCCCGGGGACGGGACCTGCACTCCCTGGTCATCGACTGGTTCGACGGGCACGCGCGTGACCTGCCCTGGCGGCGTGCGGAGGCCGGGCCATGGGGGGTGATGGTCAGTGAGTTCATGCTTCAGCAGACGCCGGTGAACCGGGTCCTGCCTGTCTACGAGCACTGGCTGGCGCGCTGGCCGCGCCCCGCCGACCTCGCCGCGGAGGCCCCCGGGGAGGCGGTGCGCGCCTGGGGCCGGCTCGGTTATCCGCGCCGGGCGCTGCGGTTGCACGGCGCCGCCGTCGCCATAACGGAACGGCACGGCGGGGACGTACCGACGGAGCACGGCCAGTTGCTGGCGCTGCCCGGGATCGGGGAGTACACGGCGGCGGCGGTGGCGTCCTTCGCGTACGGGCAGCGGCACGCGGTGCTGGACACCAATGTGCGCCGGGTGTTCGCGCGGGCGGTGACGGGGGTGCAGTACCCGCCGAACGCGACGACCGCCGCCGAGCGGAAGCTGGCCCGTGCGCTGCTGCCCGACGAGCAGAGCACGGCCGCTCGCTGGGCGGCGGCCTCCATGGAGCTGGGCGCGCTGGTGTGCACGGCCAAGAACGAGGAGTGCCACCGCTGCCCGATCGCCGCGCAGTGTGCCTGGCGGCTCGCGGGCAAGCCGGAGCACAGCGGGCCGCCGCGGCGCGGGCAGACGTACGCCGGTACGGACCGTCAGGTGCGCGGCAAGCTGCTCGCGGTGCTGCGCGAGGCGCACGGTCCGGTGCCGCAGGCCGCGCTGGACCGGGTGTGGCACGAGCCGGTGCAGCGGGCGCGGGCGCTGGACGGGTTGGTGTCGGACGGGTTGGTGGAGCCGTTGCACGGAGGGTTGTACCGGTTGCCGATGGGGTGACTCCACTCATGCCGGTGATGCCGGTGGTTCCGGTGAGAGGTGATTTTGCTGAGGGGGTGGCGGGGGCCGGGGTTTGTTCCGGCTCCCACCACCCCCTCCCTCGCGGTCGGCCGCATCCTCCGTAACAGTCGCCGACGGTCACCTCGGCCGGAAATCCGGCAAATCACCCCCTAGCCACACCTTCCGACCTGGCATTTTGTCCCTTTCCTTCCGTCGTTACACAACCGACGGAAGGCCGCGCGCTGTCCGCTGGCTGCCTCGCACAGTGCCGTGACAACGCCTCCGTAGCTTTCTTTCCATGCCCGGCGGAACGGGGCGACTACGGATCACAGGCATTGCGATCACAGGCGAAGGACACACCGGCCGACAGGCGGGCCGGTGGACGGGGACCAGGAGGCGGTTGATCATGGCGCAGGGTGAGGTGCTGGAGTTCGAGGAGTACGTCCGCACCCGGCAGGACGCGTTGCTGCGCAGCGCCCGCCGGCTGGTTCCGGACCCGGTCGACGCCCAGGACCTGCTCCAGACGGCACTGGCGCGGACGTACGGGCGCTGGGAGGGGATCGCGGACAAGCGGCTCGCGGACGCGTATCTGCGCCGGGTGATGATCAACACCCGTACCGAATGGTGGCGGGCGCGCAAGCTGGAGGAAGTGCCGACCGAGCAGCTCCCCGAGGCCTGCGTGGACGACTCCACCGAGCAGCACGCGGACCGCGCCCTGCTGATGGACATCATGAAGGTGCTCGCCCCGAAGCAGCGGAGCGTGGTCGTGCTGCGACACTGGGAGCAGATGTCCACGGAGGAGACCGCCGCCGCGCTCGGCATGTCGGCCGGTACGGTCAAGAGCACGCTGCACCGGGCGCTCGCCCGGCTCCGCGAGGAGCTGGAGGCGCGCGATCTGGGCGCACGCGCGCTGGAGCGTGAGGAGCGGGAGCGTTGCGCGGCCTGACCGGCCCGGGGTCCGCACGGACCCGGATCACTTCTTTGCGGGCGGCGACCGCGGCGACGGCCGCGCTCACCGCCCTCACCCTGCTGCTCACGGCCTGCGGCACGGGTGGCACCGGTGCCCGGGACGAGGGCCCGGCCAACGCCGACGTGGTGGCGGGCGCCACGCCGACGCCCACCGCCCCGGCGTCCGCGACGCCGAGCCCGGCGGACGCCGTGAAGCTGGTCAAGGCGGACCCGAGGGTCTCCCCCGCGGTCAAGCGCGGCCTCCAGCCATGCGTCGCCGACGAGTACCCGGTCGACGTGTCGTACGGCAAGCTGACCGGCGGGACCGCCGACGATGTCGTGGTCAACGTGCTGACCTGCGGAGACGCGGTGGGTGTGGGCGCGTATGTGTATCGCGACGAGGGCGGCGACTTCGAGAACGTGTTCCTGACCGAGGAGCCGCCCGTCTACGCCGAGATAGACCGCGGCGACCTGGTCGTCACCAAGCAGGTGTACGAGCGCGGCGACCCGGTGTCGCATCCGTCCGGCGAGAATGTGATCACGTACCGGTGGACGTCGGGCAAGTTCGCCGAGAAGTACCGCACGCACAACGACTACGGCAACACCACCGGGAGCGAGCCCGTCCCGGCCCCCGAGATCAACTGACCGGCCACGTGACCGGCGTACTCTCGCGGACACGTACCCTCGCGGGCGGCGGGACGGCCGACGAAGCCGGGCGGTGAGCCAGGTGCACGGGCCGAGCCGCCGGTGGAGCGGCACGCCGGGACAAACCGACGACGTCGGTGGACGAGCCGACGACGTCGGTGGACGAGCAGCAGCGGAAGACAGAGAGCGGCGGATGGCAGAGCAGACCCACGTCCTGTTCGTGGAGGACGACGACGTCATCCGCGAGGCCACGCAACTCGCGCTGGAGCGGGACGGCTTCGCGGTCACGGCGATGCCCGACGGGCTGTCGGGTCTGGAGGCGTTCCGCGGTGACCGGCCGGACATCGCGCTGCTGGATGTGATGCTGCCGGGGCTGGACGGGGTGAGCCTGTGCCGGCGGATCCGGGACGAGTCCACGGTCCCGGTGATCATGCTGTCGGCGCGCGCCGACTCCATCGACGTGGTGCTCGGCCTGGAGGCGGGGGCGGACGACTATGTCACCAAGCCGTTCGACGGGGCTGTGCTGGTGGCCCGGATCCGGGCGGTGCTGCGGCGTTTCGGCCATGCGAGCGGGGGGTCGGGGCAGGCCGAGGAGACCGCGTCGGCGAGCACCGGAGGGGTGCTGACCTTCGGGGACCTGGAGATCGACACCGAGGGCATGGAGGTGCGGCGCGGCGGTGAGCCGGTCGCGCTCACGCCGACCGAGATGCGGCTGCTGCTGGAGTTCTCGGCGGCGCCGGGCACCGTGCTGTCCCGCGACAAGCTGCTGGAACGGGTGTGGGACTACGGCTGGGGCGGGGACACCCGGGTCGTCGATGTCCATGTGCAGCGGCTGCGGACGAAGATCGGGCAGGACCGGATCGAGACGGTCCGCGGCTTCGGCTACAAGCTGCGGGCCTAGGGCGGGCGGGGCAGCAGATGCGGGGGACGCTCCGCCGTATGGTGCCGCTGCGGCTGGATCGCAGCGGGGTTCGTACGGGGCTTCGGACAGGGCTCAGATGGAAGCTCAGCGCGGCGATCGCGCTGGTCGGCGCGCTGGTGGCGATCGCGCTCAGCCTGGTGGTGCACAACGCGGCCCGGGTGTCGATGCTGGACAACGCGCGCGATCTGGCCGACGAGCGGGTCCAGATCGCGCAGCGCAACTACGAGCTGTCCGGGCGGCCCAACTTCCCCGGCATCAAGATCGACGACTCCCGGCTGCCGGCCGAGCTGCGGCACAAGGTGGAGCGCGGGCGCCGGGCGACGTTCGTGGCCGAGGGGCCGCGCGGGGCGCCGGACATCTGGGCGGCCGTACCGCTGAAGGACGGCCGGGTGATGTCCCTGCACACCGGGTTCACCGACCGCAGCACGGACATCCTCAACGATCTCGACCAGGCGCTGATCATCGGCTCGATCGCGGTGGTGCTCGGCGGCAGCGCCATCGGGGTGCTGATCGGGGCGCAGTTGTCACGGCGGCTGCGCAAGGCGGCGTACGCGGCGAACCGGGTGGCCAAGGGTGAGATGGACGTGCAGGTCCGGGAGGCCATCGGCGGGGTGGTGCGGGACGAGACCGACGATCTGGCGCGGGCCGTGGACGCGATGGCGGACGCGCTGCGCCAGCGGCTGGAGGCCGAGCGCCGGGTCACCGCCGATATCGCGCACGAGCTGCGCACCCCGGTGACCGGGCTGCTCACGGCGGCCGAACTGCTGCCGCCGGGCCGCCCCACCGAGCTGGTCCTGGACCGCGCCAAGGCGATGCGGACGCTGGTGGAGGACGTACTGGAGGTGGCCCGGCTCGACGGGGCCTCCGAGCGGGCCGAGTTGCAGGACATCATGCTCGGCGAGTTCATCGCCCGCCGGGTCGCGGCGAAGGATCCGGCGGTCCGGGTGTCCGTGGTGCACGAGTCCGAGGTCACCACCGATCCCCGGCGTCTGGAGCGGGTGCTGTTCAACCTGCTCGCCAACGCCGCCCGGCACGGCCGCCCGCCCATAGAGGTCATCGTGGAGGGCCGGGTGATACGGGTCCGCGACCACGGGCCCGGTTTCCCCAACGACCTGCTGGCCGAGGGCCCGAGCCGGTTCCGCACCGGCAGCCAGGACCGCGCGGGCGTCGGCCACGGCCTGGGCCTGACCATCGCGGCGGGCCAGGCCCGGGTCCTCGGCGCGCGCCTCACCTTCCGCAATGTCCGCCCGCCCGGCGCCCCCGACCATGTCCCCTCCGAGGGCGCGGTCGCCGTCCTGTGGCTGCCGGAGCACGCCCCGACGAACACGGGCAGCCATCCGATGCTGCCGGGGCCGGTCGAACGGGCGTAGGGGGTGGGTGTCAGACCGCTTCGGTCACCGATGCCGGTGCCGCCGACCCCGTAGCGCCTTTCCCCTGCGGACCGGCGGCGTCACCCGCCTGCTCCTGGGGGCCGGCGCCCCGCAGCGGGACCTCCTTCACGAAGAACGCCGCGACCAGCGCCACCACGGCCACCGCCGCGCCCAGCAGGAAGGCGGAGTGGGTGCCGGCGGAGACCGCGTACTGGTACGCCTCGCGTGCCGCCTCCGGCAGCTTGGCCAGGCTCGCGGCATCGAGCTGGGCGGACTGCTCGGTCACCTGGGAGCCGAGGGCACCCGCGCGGGCGCTCATCTCGTCCTGGACCCGCTGGTTGAACAGCGCGCCCATGATCGCGACACCGAAGGAGGAACCGAGGGTGCGGAAGAGGGTGGCGGAGGAGGACGCGACGCCCATGTCCTTCATCTCCACGCTGTTCTGCGCGACCAGCATGGTGATCTGCATCAGACAGCCCATGCCCAGACCGAGCACGGCCATGTAGATCCCGGAGGTCAGCCGCGAGGTCCCGGAGTCCATCTGCGCCAGCAGGAAGAGACCGGCGACCAGCAGCACCCCGCCGACCAGGGGGAACACCTTGTACCGGCCGGTCTTGGTGGTGACCCGCCCGGCCACCATCGAGGTCACCAGCATGGCGCCCAGCATCGGCAGGAGCAGCAGCCCGGAGTTGGTCGCGGACGCGCCCTGCACGGACTGCTGGTACAGCGGCAGGAAGAGCGTCGCGCCGAACATCACGAAGCCCGTGACGAAGCCGATGACCGCCATCAGGGTGAAGTTGCGGCTACGGAAGATGTGCAGCGGCAGAATCGGTTCCGCGGCCCTGGTCTGCCACAGGACGAAGCCGGCCAGCGCGGCGACCCCGATCCCGGTCAGCTCCATGATCCGCGCGGAGGTCCAGGCGTACTCCGTGCCGCCCCATGTGGTGACCAGCACGATCGCGGTGATGCCGACGGTCAGCAGGATCGCGCCCGGGTAGTCGATCCGCGCCTGCCGCCGCTTGTTGGGCAGATGCAGGACGACCATGATCAGGGCGAGGGCGACCACGCCGAGCGGCAGGTTGATGTAGAAGGCCCAGCGCCAGCCCCAGTTGTCGGTGATGGTGCCGCCGACCAGCGGTCCGCCGATCATCGCGAGCGCCATGACGCCGGCCATCATGCCCTGGTACTTGCCGCGCTCGCGGGGCGGAATCAGGTCGCCGATGATCGCCATGACGCCGACCATCAGACCGCCGGCCCCCAGGCCCTGCACCGCGCGGAACCCGATCAGCTGGCCCATGTCCTGCGCCATACCGCTGAGCGCGGAGCCGATCAGGAAGATCACGATGGCGGCGAGGAAGGTGCCCTTGCGCCCGTAGAGATCGCCGAGCTTGCCCCAGATCGGGGTGGAGGCGGCGGTCGCCAGGGTGTACGAGGTGACCACCCAGGACAGGTGTTCGAGTCCGCCCAGCTCACCGACGATCGTCGGCATCGCGGTGCCGATGATCATGTTGTCCAGCATCGCGAGCATCATCGCGATCATCAGGGCGAGCAGCACGACCCGGACGCTCCGGGGCCGCTTGCCCCCCGCGCCCGGCGCCTCCGGCACCGGGGCCGGCCCTCCCGCCGTTGTCGTCGTCTCCGCCATCCGTTCTGACGCCCCCATCCGCGATCCGGCGGACTTACCTGCCGCCCGGCTAGTTCGGTTACGGACGTGAAGCTACTGGCGTAACTAGCCGGTCGTCAAGTAAGTTTTGTGGAAAGTCACGAAGGAGGAGGATGGCGGCATGACCGGCACGGAGGGCACCAAGCAGCGGCGCCGCGGGGACACCCGTCAGCGCATCCAGGACATCGCGCTGGAGCTCTTCGCCGAACAGGGGTACGAGAAGACGTCCCTGCGCGAGATCGCCGAACGCCTCGATGTGACGAAGGCGGCGCTGTACTACCACTTCAAGACGAAGGAAGAGATCATCGTCAGCCTCTTCGAGGACCTGACGAAGCCGATCGAGGATCTGATCGACTGGGGCGGCCGGCAGCCGCACACCCTGGAGACCAAGCGCGAGATCCTGCGCCGCTACGGCGACGCCCTCTCGGACGCCGAGCCGCTGTTCCGCTTCATGCAGGAGAACCAGGCGACCGTACGGGAACTCAGCATCGGCGAGGTGTTCAAGAACCGGATGCTGGGCATGCGCCGGATCATCATCGACCCGGACGCCGCGCTGGTCGACCAGGTCCGCTGCGTCAGCGCCCTGTTCACCCTGCACGCCGGGATGTTCGCCCTGCGGGACATCGAGGGCGACCCCGAGGACAAGCGCAGGGCCATCCTCGAAGTCGCCGTCGATCTGGTGACTCAGGCGCACGGTGGGGCTTGAGTCACCCAGGGGGTTGGGGTGGTCACCCCGAGCGGTGGGGTGACCTGGGGCGGCCGGAGGGGCGGGGACCCCTCCGGGTGCCAGGACCGCAGGTTGCCTGGTCCGCAGACGGTCGGGACCGCTGACGGTCAGGACCACTGACGGTCGGGGACCTGGGATGGTCAGGACCACTGACGGTCGGGCCGCTGACGGTCAGGACCACTGACGGTCGGGGACCTCGGATGGTCGGGGACCTCGGATGGTCAAGGCGCCCAGACGATCAGGCCCTTGGATGGTCAGGCACTCAGATGGTCAGGCCCTTGGCGCGCAGGAACGACACCGGGTCGATGGCCGAGCCGTAGTTCGCCGACTTGCGGATCTCGAAGTGCAGGTGCGGTCCGCTGGAGTTGCCGCTGTTGCCGGACAGGGCGATCTTCTGGCCGGTCTTGACTATCTGACCGATCTTGACGTTGACCTGGGACAGGTGGGCGTACTGCGAGTACGTGCCGTTGCCGTGCTTGATCACGATGGCGTTGCCGTACGCGGGGCCGTCACCGGCGCCGTTGCCGCCGGCCTTGACGACGGTGCCGCCGTGGGCGGCGTAGACCTGGGTGCCGGTCGGCACGGCGAAGTCCTGGCCGCTGTGGGTGGCGGCCCAGCGGGCGCCGTTCTGGGCGAAGCTCGCGGTCTTCGTGTACTGCTTCACCGGCTTGACCCAGGAGGGCACCGCGGCGGACTTGGCCTTGGGGGCCGAAGCGGCGGCGGCCTTCGGGGCGGCCTGAGCCTTCTCGGGGGCCTTCGCCGGAGCCTTCGCCGGGGCCTCGGCCTTGACGGCGGGCGCCTTGGCGGCGGGGGCGGCGGCAGGGGCAGCGGTGGGCGCCTTGGCGGGAGCGGAGGACAGCTCGGCGGCGACCGCGACCCCGGCCCCCAGTACGGCCGTCGTTCCCAGGCCCGCGGCCAGCACAGCGGCGCGGGTGCGGAGCAGGGACGTACGGGCGGAGCGGGACGTGACGCGCTGGAACATTTCAACCTCATGGGGACGGGGACAGGAAATCCACCCGGCGCACAGGCATCGGCCGGGTGGGCCATCCCTTGGTACCCCCGCCCCCCAGAAGCCCCCAAATGTGTGACCTACGACGGAAACTAGTACGCACGCGGCAAATCCACAGGGCCTTGACAGAGCCCCTATCCGGGGTGATTCCGGCCAGGACGGCGTATGCCCGTAGAGGGTTCAGGGTTATACGTCCCTTTTGCCCGTTTGGCGATCGCCACTATTCCCTCTAGTAAGGGACAAATCGCCTGTGCGCCATGTCACCGCACTCCGAGGTCGGGCGACTCCGTGATGTGACCGGCGCTACTTCGTTGCCTACCGTCCAGTAACCCAACGGTTCCCTTGCCGCCATCCTGCTGGCCAAGCATGCACACGACACATCGCAGCCTGCGGTTCCGTGCCGCAGGCCCGAGGCGAGGGGACCCCCCACCATGACCAGCCGACCCGCCTGGACCCGTCGTACGGCCGCCGGCGCCGTCACCACCGCGGTTGCGGCCGTCGCCGCCACCGCCGTCGCCGCGGCGGCCCTCGTGGCAGTGGCCGGCCCGGCCGAGGCCGCGTCCGCCGGCCCCGTGACCACCGGTACGGCGACCAC
>NZ_JBHYUG010000097.1:0-23878 GCF_042749375.1 Streptomyces sp. NPDC059477
CTCAGCGGGGTCCGCCCGGCACACGGACCGGCCGCCCGCCAGCCCGTACGGCCCCCCCACCCACCCACGCCGCGCCCCGCCGCGCCCGCGCCCCACCCCCCCCCCCACCCCGCACCACCAGGCGCCCCCCCCAGGACCCCCCCCCGCGCGCGGCGGCCCCCCCCCACCGCCGGTCAGTGTCCTGCTCGCGGGCGCGCTGCTGCTGCTCGTCGTGCTGGTGGCGGTCGCGCCGGGCCTGTTCACCGGCGTCTCGCCCACCGCGACCGACCCGCCGGCCGCGCTGCGCGGCCCCGGCGCCGAGTACTGGCTGGGCACCGACCAACTGGGCCGTGACCTGTACACCAGGATCCTGTACGGCGCCCGGCCGTCGCTGCTGCTGGGCTTCGGGTCCACGGTGATCTCGGTCGTGCTGGGCGCGGCGTTCGGGCTGGCCGCGGCGCTGGGCGGGCGGATCGCCGACCAGGTGCTGATGCGGCTGGCGGACATCCTGCTGGCGCTGCCCGCGCTGCTGCTGGCCCTGCTGATCGTGACCGTGCTGGGCGCGGGCACCGTCAATGTGATGACCGCGATCGGTATCGCCTTCGTTCCCGGGTACGCCCGGCTGGTGCGGGCGGAGGCCATGGTGGTGCGGCGTTCCGGGTATGTGGAGTCGGCGGTGGCGCTGGGGCTGCCGCGGCGGTCGATCGTGCTGCGGCATGTGCTGCCGAACGCGCTCGCACCACTGCTGACCCTGGCGACCGTCGGGTTCGGTACGGCGCTGATCTCGGCGTCCGGGCTGAGCTTCCTCGGGCTCGGTCCGGCCGCGCCCTCGCCGGAGTGGGGGGCGCTGCTCTCCGCCGGGCGGGACTTCCTCCAGACGGCGTGGTGGATCGGGGTGTTCCCGGGTGCCGCCGTCACCGTGACCGTCATCGCCGTGAATGTCGTCGGCCGCCATGTCCAGCAGCGTTTCACCCGGAGGTCCGCCCGATGAGCGTCACCGAGTCGCCGCTGCTGAGCGTGGAGGGCCTCGACGTCTCCTTCGGGCGCGGCGAGCCGGTCCGTGCCGTACGGGATGTGTCCTTCACCCTGCGCCGGGGCGAATGCCTCGCCGTGGTCGGCGAGTCGGGGTCGGGCAAGAGCGTCACGGCCCGCACGCTGCTCGGGCTGACCGGCGCGCGGGCCCGGGTCGCGGCCCGGCGGCTGGTTTTCGACGGCGTCGATCTGACGGCCCTGTCCGAGCGGGAGTGGCGTGGCATCCGGGGCCGCCGGATCGGGCTGGTGCTCCAGGACGCGCTGGTCTCGCTGGACCCGTTGCGGACGGTGGGCGCCGAGATCCGCGAGACGCTGGCCACGCACCGTCTGGCGCGGGGCGCCGAGGCGCGCGAGCGGACGCTGGCGCTGCTGTCGGACGCAGGGATCCCCGATCCCGCGCGCCGGGCGGCCGAGCGTCCGCATCAGCTGTCGGGCGGGCTGCGGCAGCGGGCGCTGATCGCGTCCGCGCTGTCCGGGGCGCCGGAACTGCTGGTGGCCGACGAGCCGACGACCGCGCTGGACGTGACCGTGCAGGCCCAGATCCTGGACCTGCTGGGCCGCCTGGTGGGCGACGGCACGGCCGTGCTGCTGATCAGCCACGACCTCGCGGTGGTGGCGCGGCTCGCGGACCGGGTGGCGGTGATGTACGGCGGGCTGCTCGTCGAGCAGGGGCCCGCCCAGGACGTCCTGAAGGATCCCCGGCACCCGTACACCAGGGCCCTGCTGGCGGCCGTCCCCACCTTCGCCTCCAAGGGCGGCCCGCTGTCCGTCCCGGCCCCGCCGGGTCAGGCGGCGGCGGGCCCCGACGGCTGCCCGTACGCCGCGCGCTGCCCGTCATCCGACGATCGCTGCCGCACGCGGCTGCCTGCGGCGACGGCGGACACGGGCGGGCATCTGACGTTGTGCTGGTATCCGGACGGGAGATCCCCGGGGGTGTCCGTCCCTGGGGTGTGGGGTGCCGGGGTGCTCTCGGGGGGTGGGGTTTCGGCTCCGCTCGACACGCCTTCGCCGGACCGGGGTACGGCCCCTTCGGGCGAGGTGCTCTCGCGGGGTGGCGCCTCGGCTCCGCTCGACGCACCTTCGTCAGGCAGGGGTACGGGCCCTTCGGGCGAGCCGTCGCCGGACCAGCGGGCGGTCCGGTCCGGCCGGCCCACGTCGGACAAGGCAACCGCACCTACCGACAGCCCCGCGCCGGGCCACGGCGACGGCGTCTCCGACGAACCTTCGGCGGACGGCCTGTCCGGCATACCGTCGACGGGCGCCCCCGCGCCACTGTCCGGCACGCCCTCGCCGCGCACGGAGTCTCCGGACGACCCGTCACCGGCCGCCAGGCCCACCACGCCGCCCGACGCCCCCGCGCCGGACAACGGCCCGGCCCCCTCCCGCGTACCCGCGCCCCGCAAGGGCGGCGACGCGTCCCTCCGGAGCGCGACGCGGCCCCGAACCCCGTCGTCCGCCCCAACCCCTGCTTCCGCCCACATCCCCTCGCCCGCCCGAACCTCCGCGTCCACCCCGGACACATCCGCCCATCAGGATCCTCACGGCGCCCTCGCCGAACCCGGGCAAGGCGCCCAGCACGAACCCCTGTTGGACGTGCGGGGCGTCTCCAAGACCTTCCGGTCGGCGGACGGGGGGGTCTACAGCGCCGTCGAGGACGTGTCGTTCCGGATCATGGCCGGGGAGACGCTCGGGCTGGTGGGTGAGTCGGGGTCGGGGAAGACGACCACGGCTCGGATGGTGCTGGGGCTGGTGGAGCCGGACGAGGGGGTCGTGCGGTTCGAGGGGGAGGCGTGGAGCGGGCTGCCGGAGCGGGAGCGCCGGGCGCGGCGTTCGCGGCTCCAGGTGGTGCATCAGGATCCGCTCGGCTCGTTCGATCCCCGGCACGATGTGCGGCGGATCCTGGCCGAGGCCGTGGCGCGGGCGGGGGTGCCGCGCGGCCGGGCCCGTGCCGCGCGGGTGACCGAACTGCTCGGGCAGGTCGGGCTGTCGGCGGCGCTGGAGGAGCGGCGTCCGCTGGAGCTGTCCGGCGGGCAGCGCCAGCGGGTGGCCATCGCGCGGGCGCTGGCCACCGGGCCCCGGCTGATCGTGTGCGACGAGCCGGTGTCGGCGCTGGACGTCTCGATCCAGGCCCAGGTGCTCGATCTGCTGGCGGACCTCCAGCGGGAGCTGGGCGTGGCGCTGTTGTTCATCTCGCACGACCTGGGCGTCGTGCACCACGTCAGCGACCGGGTCGTGGTGATGAAAGATGGGCGCCTGGTCGAGTCCGGGCCGGTCGCACAGATCTTCGCGAACCCCCGGCATCCGTACACCCGGGAGCTGTTGACCTCGCTTCCCCGGCCCGAGCGGACCCAGGAAGGACGAGAATCGCGGGCATGACGACCAACCTCGACACCGACCGCTGGATCCGGCGCTTCCACCCCGGCGCGGGGCGGGCCCCCCGTCTGGTGTGCTTCCCGCACGCGGGCGGCTCGGCCGGGTTCTACCGCCGGCTCTCCGAACTGCTGCACCCTCGGGTGGAGGTGCTGGCGGTGCAGTACCCGGGGCGGCTGGAGCGCCGGGACGAGCCGCTGTTCACCGAGATCGCGCCGCTGGCGGACGCGATCGCCGGGGTGCTGGAGCCCTCCTGGGGGACACCGCCCGCGTTCTTCGGGCACAGCATGGGCGCGGTGGTGGCCTACGAGACGGCCCGGCGGCTGGGCGCCCGCACGGGTGCGGGGCCGGTCGCGCTGTTCGCGTCGGGGCGGCGGGCGCCGTCCACCGTGCGCGACGGCGAGCGGCTGCATCTCGCCGGGGACGGGGAACTGGTGGCCGAGATCGTCCGGCAGGGCGGCACCCCGCCGGAGCTGCTGGCCGACCCCGAGATGCGCGCCCTGGTCCTGCCCGCGCTGCGCGGCGACTACCGGGCCATCGAGACCTACCGCCACGGCCCCGGCCCGCGGATCACGGCCCCGGTCACCGTCCTGGTGGGCACCGGGGACGCGAAGGTGACGGCGCGGGAGGCCCGCGCCTGGGAGGGGCACACCGACGGCACGACCGAGGTACTGAGCTTCGACGGCGGTCACTTCTTCCTCGCCGAACAGCCGGAGCGGATCGCCGCGGTGATCCGCTCCCGGTTGCTGCCGACCACGGCCGGAAGGCCGACTGCGGCCGGAGGGCCGACCGCGACCGGAGAACCGACCGCGACCGGAGGACCGACCGCTCCGAGGGGCGACTGAAACCCGGCCCTCTGCTCTGTACCTGCCCGACGCGGATGTCAGCGCCGATGTCCGCGCCATGTACGACGCCACCGCGAGATGTCGGATGGGGAGCCTGCTGTGGTCTTGGTGGAACGCGAGATTCAGGTGAGGCGACTGCGAGAGCTGCTGGCGGACTGTCTCCAGGGCAGAGGCGGCGTGGCGGCGCTCAGCGGACCGGTCGCCGGCGGGAAGACGGAACTCCTCCATGTCCTGGGCGAGCACGCGGCGGCGGCCGGAGCCGTCGTGCTGCACGCCACGGCCCGTTGTTCCGAGTCCGGGGTCGAACTCGGCGTGATGGGCCAGATCTTCCGGCACCAGCACTTCTCCCCCGCCGACCGGGAGCGGGCCCTGCGCCCGTACGAGCCGGGCCCGGTCATCGCGCCGTGCGACGCGGACCTGCTCACCCACAGCCCGATCCCGGCGCAGGTCAGCCAGGTGCACTGGCAGTTGCTGCGCGCCCTTGCGGAGCGGACGCCCGTGGTGGTGATCGTCGACGATCTGCACTTCGCCGACGCGGCCTCCCTGGACACCCTCACCTATGTGGGACGGCTGCTGCGCACCACGCGGCTGCTGCTGGTGGTGGCCGAACGGGACACCGCGTCGGGCACCAGCACCACGGAGCTGTCCTGGCGGACCTCGCTGGTGCGCCAGCCGCATGTCACCCGGCTCCGGGTCCGCCCCCTGACCCCGGCGGGCACCCGGGAACTCCTCACGGAGCTGATCGGTCCGTATCTCGCGGGCGCGTCCTGGCACCGGCTCAGCGGCGGCAACCCGCTGCTGCTGCGCGCCCTCGCCGAGGACCACCACGACCGTACGGCCGGGCTCCCGCCACCGGCCGGGCCCGGCCTGGTGGAACCGTCCGTGGGCGAGGAGTACGGCCGGGCGGTGGACGCCTGTGTCCGGCGGGCCGGGGAGCAGCACCGGGACACGGCCCGCGCGCTCGCGGTGCTGGACGCCTCGGGTTCGGCACGCCACCTGGCCCGGCTGACGGGCCGCCCGCACCACCTGGTCGAGCGGGCCCTGGCCGTGCTGGACGGCTGCGGTGTCCTGGACGAGGGCCGCTACCGGCATCCGGTCGCCCGCGCCGCCGTGCTGGCCGGGATGCCGGCCGCCGAACGGGCGCTGCTGCACCGGGACGCGGCCCGGCTGCTGCACGCCGCCGGGGAGCCCGCGTCGACCGTCGCCGTGCATCTGGCGGCGGCCCGGCACAGCGAGGAGCCGTGGGCGTTCCCGGTGGCCCTGGAGGCCGCGCGGGAGGCGCTGCGCCGGGACGACACGTCGTTCGCCGAGGCGTGCCTGGACGTGGCCGAGGCGGCGGCGGGTGACGAGGACCGGCGGGTGACGGTGACCGTGCTGCGCAGCCTGGTCGACTACCGCACCGACCCCGACACGGCCTGCCGGCGGCTGCGCCCGCTGATCGCGGCGCTGCGCGAGGGCCGGCTGTCGGGCTGCCAGATCGTGACGCTCCTCGGCCGGCTGCTGTGGACCGGCGGCAGCGACGAGATCGCCCTCGCCCTGGGCCGCCTCGAACGGTCCATGGACGCGCTGGACGCCCGGGTCACGGCCGAGTACCAGGCCGTACGGCAAGGGCTGTACGCCTCGCATCCGGCGCTGCTCCCGCGGCCCGCCGCCCGGCCCCGGCCGCCCCGCCGGTCGCTGGTGCGGGGCGCCGAGGGGGCACCGCCGCGGATGTCCGGCGTGCTGAACCGGCTGCTGCGCTCGGGCCCCGGCCCGGACGCCGTGCGCAGCGCCGAACTGGCGTTGCAGACGACCGCGCTGGACGACGGCAGCTTCCCGGCCGTCCATCAGGCGCTGTCGGTGCTGGTGTACGCCGACCGGGCCGATCTCGCGGCGCCCTGGTGCGACCGGCTGGTCGGGGAGGCCGCCGCCCGCGATGTCCCCACCTGGCAGGCGCTGTTCGCGGCGCTGCGGGCCGAGGTGGCGATGCGCCAGGGTGATGTCCTGCTCGCGGAGGGGTGCGCCCGGCAGGCGCTGGGGCTGCTGTCGCTGCGCGGCTGGGGGGCGCTGATCGGCTCGCCGCTGGCCACGCTGGAGCTGGCCGCCGCGGCGACGGGCCGGGCGGAGGCGGGCGGGCCGCCGGTGGCGGCGCTGCCGGAGCAGCTGTTCCAGACCCGGTTCGGGGTGCAGTATCTGCACGCGCGCGGCCGGTGGCGGCTGTCGGTGAATCTGCTGCACGGCGCGCTGGACGATCTGACCCGGTGCGGGCGGCTGATGCGGGAGTGGGACATCGACCTGCCGGCGTTCGTGCCGTGGCGCGGCGACGCGGTGACGGCGCTGCTGCGCCTGGGCCGGACGGAGGAGGCCCGGCGGCTGGCCGTGGAACAGCTCGCGATGGTGCCGGTGACCCAGCCCCGGGCGCGGGGCATGGCCCTGCACACGGCCGCGTCGGTGGCCGATTCCCGGCGCCGGGCGACCCTGCTGCGGGAGTCCGCCGATCTGTTGGACGCGGCCGGGGACCGGCTGGAACTGGCCCGGGTGCTGGCCGATCTGAGCGAGGTGCACACCCGGGCGGGGCAGAGCGGCCGGGCCCGGATGGTGGCCCGGCAGGCCCTGGACATCGCCGAGGACCAGGGTCTGGCCCCGCTGTCGCGGCGGCTGGCGGCCCGGGAGGCGCCGCCCGCGCGTCCGGAGCGGGGCGGCGGCAGCGGCCGGGTCGGGGTGCTGAGCAGTTCGGAGGCCCAGGTGGCGTCGCTGGCGGTCGCCGGGCTGTCCAACCGGGAGATCGCCGAGAAGCTGTTCATCACGGTCAGCACGGTGGAGCAGCATCTGACGCACACCTATCGCAAGCTCCGGGTGAAGGGACGGTCGGATCTGCCGCTGTCACTGCTGGCGGCGGTGGACGGCGGACCCGAGCGGCAGGCGCCGGCGGAGGGGGTGCGTCAGGCGCCCGCGTCAGAGCGTGTCGGGGGCCGCCCGTAGCGGCAGTCCGAGCAGCCCGCGCAGGGTGCCAGCCTCGTAGGCCTTGCGGAACACTCCCCTGGCCTGGAGTTCCGGCACCAGCTCGCGGGTGACGGCGGTCAGGTCGTGGGGCAGCTCGCCGGGCCGCAGCCGGAACCCAAAGAGCCCGGCCCGCTGCCACTCCAGGAGCAGCTCGGCGAGTTCACCGGGAGTGCCCGTGACGATGTGCGCGTCGGAGGTGAACTCGCTGCCGTGCGCCTCGTCCAGGCGCGCTTTGCGGGCGGCGGCCTCGCCCGGGGTGGCGTCGAGGAAGACCACGAGGTCGGCGAAGACGTGCACGGTCTCCTCCGCGCGCCCGGCGGCGGCCTGCGCGCCCCGGATCTCCTCGACGGTCGCCCGCGCCTCCTCGGCGCTGTGCGGGGTCACGGACACCACATCGGCGGAGCGGGCCCCGTAGCGGTAGGGCAGGCTGATGTGGGCGAGGGTGAAGACCAGCGGGTGGCCCTGTGGGGAGCGCGGGGCGAGGGCCGGTGAGTCGATGGTGAGCCAGTCACCGGCCGTCCCGCCGAGGGGCTCGATCGTGGTGAAGCTGCCGTGCGGGTCGGGGTCGGCCGGGGCGAACCGGCCGGGTGCGAGCGCCCGCAGCTCCTTCTCGTCGTCCACGCCGTCCCACAGGGCGCGCACGACCCGGACCAGATCGGCGGCGCGTTCGAAGAGTTCGGCCATCGGCCGCTGCACCTCGGGCGTGAACAGCTCCGCGAGCACGATCGGGCGGGCCGGGGTCACCTGCGTACGCCAGCCGGCCCGGCCGCCGGTCAGCTGGTCGAGCGTGGCGATGGCCCGTGCGATGCGGGTCGGCTGGACCTGGTCGAGCACCCCGGTCGGCACCAGCCCGATGTGCTCGGTGCGGGCGGCGAGCGCGGCGGCGACGAGCAGCGCGTCCAGCCGGTGTCCGACGGCGCTGCCGTCCGCCGGGCGCTTCGGCGGGTCCTCCAGCGTCACGAAGTCGAGCAGCCCGCGTTCGGCCTCCTCGACGAGTCCGGCCCAGTGGGCCAGCCCGTAGGGGTCGCCGTCGGGGGCGCCGGACGCGGGGTGCCAGCCGGTGGCGTCCAGGGCCACGGCGAGATGGAGGGGGTGGGACGCGGTCATGATGGGCTCATTCCTTGAGGCGCGAGTACAGGTGCGGGTACGGGTACGGGGGTGAGTACGGGTACGGGGGTGAGTTCGGGTCAGGGGAGGGGTCGGGGACGGGGAGGGCACGGTCCTGGGTCGGTCGACGGTCCGGACCGGGCGCCACCGCGTCGGCGGCGGACCGGCCGACCGGGGTTCAGCCGACCGGCCGGTCCACGGCGTTCAGCCACTCCTCCACCGCCGCCGCCGTGGTCGCCGAGTGCTCCTCCAGGACGGAGAAGTGGTCGCCGGGCACGTCGGCGGTGGTGTGCGGGAGGCGCCAGAAGGCGCGGGTGTCCTCGGCGGGGAGGCCGTCGGGCGTGCCGGGCAGCGGGTCGGTGGCCCGCAGGAGCAGGGTCGGGGTGGTGACCGGCCGGGGCTCCCAGGGGCCGAAGGTGCGCAGGTAACTCCCCATCGTCGTCAGCCCGTTGTCGTTCAGTCCCAGCTCGAACGCGTCGAAGCGGGCGACCATGCCGTTGATCATCGCGGGCATCCACCACTCCATGCCCGGCAGGGCCGCCGTGTCCATCGGGTACGTGTCGACCATCGCGAGGCCCGCCGGGGGTGTCCCCCGGCGTTCCAGCTCGGCCGTCACGGCGTGGGCGACACAGCCGCCCAGGGACCGGCCGAGCAGCGCGAACGGCCGCCCCCCGGCGAGCCGCTGGACCGAGTCCGCCTGCATCGCGACGAAGGTGTCCGCCGTGTCCGGCACCGCGCTGTCGGGCGCGTATCCGGGCGCCGGTACGGCCCGGACGTCCCGGCGCCCGTCGAGGGCCTGCCCGAAACGGGCGTACTCGTGCGGACCGGACAGGGCGGTCAGCGCCGGGAAGCAGATCAGCGGAGTCGGGGCGTCGCCCCGGGCCAGGACGACCGGTTCGACGGCGTGCCGGGCGCTGTCCGCCGCGGCGAAGGTGTCCCGCAGCCGGGCGGAGGCCACGATCACCTCGGTGGCGGCGGTGATCTCCTGCGCCGCGCACAGCCGCAGGTAGAGGTCCGTGAGCGGTCCTTCCCGGCGTGCCGTCTCCGGCCGTTCCCGCAGCAGTTCGCCCAGGTGACCGGCGAGGTCCTGCGGGGTCGGGAACCGGATGGTGAGGGCCCCGGCGAGGGACAGCCCGGTAGTGGCCGCCAGCCTGGCCCGCAGCTCCACGGCGGACAGCGAGTCGAGCCCGGCCTCGACGAACGGCCGTCCCGCGCTCACCGAGTCCACCGCCGCGTACCCGAGCACCCCCGCCGCCTGTGTCCGTACGAGATCCAGCAGGGCGGCGTCCAGGGCGGGGCCGGTGAGCCGGGCGTGGCGCTCGGCCCAGCCGGGGCCGGGGTCGGCTGTCGTGGGGGCGGGCAGTGCCGGGGCGTCGGTGGTGCTGCGGCCCACGGTGGCGTCGAGCCAGTGCCGGCGCCGCTGGAAGGCGTAGGTGGGGAGGTCGGCCGGGTGCGGGTCGAGCCCTTCGAAGGCGGCCGACCAGTCGACGGGCAGACCGTCGGCGTGGAGCCGGCCCAGCGCCGTGAGCAGGGTCGCGGCCTCGGGGCGGCCCTTGCGCAGGACGGGGGCGAGCACAGCGGCCCGGACGCCGCCAGCGGAATCATCGGCATTCAGGATGTCCCCGGCCATCGCCGTGAGCACCGCGTCCGGTCCCACCTCCACGAACCGCGTCACGCCCATCGCGCGCAACTCCCGCACCACATCCAGGAATCGCACGGCACCGCGGGCATGCTCGGCCCAGTAGTCGGCGGACCCCAGCTCCCTTTCACCCACCTGGGTGCCGGTCAGGTCGGAGACCACCGGGAGGGCGGGCGGGTGGTAGTGGACGGCCTTGGCCGTGCGGCGGAAGTCGTCGAGCATGCCGTCCATGCGCGAGGAGTGGAAGGCGTGGCCGACCCGCAGCCGGGCGGTGCGGCGGCCCCGGGCCCTGAGGCCGGCGGCGAGGGCGAGGACGGGTTCCTCGTCGCCGGACAGGACGACCGCGCGGGGCCCGTTGACGGCGGCGATCGACACCGCCCCCGCACTGTCCCGCAGCGCCCCGGCGATCTCCTCCTCGATCTCTTCCTCGGTCGCCTCCACGGCCGCCATCGCGCCGCCCGGCGGCAGTGCCTGCATCAGCCGTCCGCGCTCGGTCACCAGCCGGGCCGCGTCGGGCAGGGTGAGCACACCGGCCGCGTGGGCGGCGGCCAGCCCGCCGATGGAGTGCCCGGCGACCACATCGGGCCGTGTCCCCCAGGACTCCAGGAGCCGCAACAGGGCGATCTCCACGGCGAAGAGGGCGGGCTGGGCGTACTCCGTGCGGTCGAGCAGATCGCCGTGCCCGTCGGACAGGACCGCCGTACGCACCGGGTGGGTCAGATGGGGTGCGCGGTGGCGGTCGAGTTCGGCGGTGACGGCGTCGAAGGCGCGGGCGTAGGCGGGGAACCGCTCGTACAGCTCCCGTCCCATGCCCGCCCGCTGGCTGCCCTGTCCGGTGAACAGGAACGCCGTACGGCCGCCGGATGTGCCGCTCGGTGCGGGTCCGTCCGCCACCGCGTGCAGGGCGCGCAGGGCTTCGTCGCGGTCGGCCGCCACGACGACCGCGCGGTGCGGGTGGGTGGCCCGCCGGGTGGCCAGGGACCAGGCCACGTCCAGGGGCTCGGCCTCCGGGTGGTCCTGGAGGTGCCGGGCGAGGTGGGCGGCCTGGTCGCGCAGGGCCTGTGGCGAGCGGGCGGACAGCGGCCAGGGCAGGACGGCGGAGGGGCGATCGCCGGACCCCGGGGCTTCCTCGGCGTCGTCCCGCGGTGGCTGCTCCAGGATCACGTGCGCGTTGGTGCCGCTCACGCCGAACGCGGAGACACCGGCCCGGCGGGGCCCTTCGCCGTCCGGCCAGGGCCGGGCCTCGGTGAGCAGACGGACGCCGCCGTCCGGCCACTCGACATGGGGTGTGGGGGCGTCCACGTGCAGGGACCGGGGCAGGACGCCGTGGCGCAGGGCCTGCACCGCCTTGATGACGCCCGCGACCCCGGCCGCCGCCGCCGTGTGCCCGATGTTGGACTTGAGGGAGCCGAGCCACAGCGGCCGGTCGGCGGGGCGCTGGTCGCCGTAGACCTCTTGGAGGGCCTGGATCTCGATGGGGTCGCCCAGGGTGGTGCCCGTGCCGTGCCCCTCCACCAGGTCGACGTCCCGCGCCGACAGGCCCGCGTCGGCCAGGGCCCGGCGGATGACCCGCTGCTGGGCGGGGCCGTTGGGGGCCGTAAGACCGTTGGAGGCGCCGTCCTGATTGACCGCCGTACCGCGCACCACGGCGAGCACGGGATGTCCCAGCCGCCGCGCGTCCGAGAGCCGTTCCACCAGCAGCAGCCCCGCCCCCTCCGCCCAGCCCGTGCCGTCCGCGCCCGCGGCGAAGGCACGGCAGCGGCCGTCCGGGGACAGTCCGCGCTGGCGGGAGAAGGCCACGAACCCGGCGGGCGTCGACATGACGGTGGCCCCGCCCGCGAGCGCGAGATCGCACTCGCCGCCGCGCAGCGCCCGCACCGCCAGATGCAGCGCCACCAGGGAGGAGGAGCACGCGGTGTCGACGGTCACCGCCGGGCCCTCGAAGCCGTACGTGTACGAGAGCCGTCCGGAGGCCACGCTGGCGAGATTGCCGATGCCCAGGTGGCCCTCCAGTTCGGCGGGGATCCGGTCGAGGCGGGAGTGGTAGTCCTGTCCGGCCAGCCCGACGTACACGCCGGTGGCGCTGGAGCGCAGGCTCGCGGGGTCGATGCCGGCCCGTTCGAACGCCTCCCACGAGGTTTCCAGCAGCAGCCGCTGCTGCGGGTCCATGGCGAGCGCCTCGCGCGGGGAGATCCCGAAGAACTCCGCGTCGAAGTCGGCGGCGTCGTAGAGGAATCCGCCGTGCCGGGCGTAGCTGGTGCCGGGCCGGTCCGGGTCGGGGTCGTAGAGGGCGTCGAGGTCCCAGCCCCGGTCGTCGGGCCAGGGGCCGATGGCGTCGCCGCCCGCCGCGACCAGGTCCCACAGGCCGTCGGGCGAGGTGATGCCGCCGGGCAGCCGGCAGCCCATGCCGATGACGGCGATGGGCTCGCGCCGGGCGGCTTCCACCTGGTCCAGGCGGCGCCGGGCCTCCCGGCTCTCGCCGAGGGCGCGCTTGAGGTACTGCCGGAGCTTGTCCTCATCGGCCACGGCCGGCCTCCTCGGTGCCACGCTCGCCGGTTCCGTACGCCCGTCCGTCGTGCATCACGCCTCGCTGTCCATCAGCTCGAAGAGTTCGTCGTCGGTCGCCGCGTCCAGGTCGAGATCGTCGGCGGGGTGCGGGAGGTCGGCCCAGCGGGCGGCCAGGGCGCGCAGCCTGGCGGCCAGTTCGGGCCCCTCGGGGTCGTCGGGGGTGATCCGCTCCAGCAGGGCGAGCGCGTCGCCGCGGGCCGGGGCGTGGTCGGCCGGGGTGGCCGTGGTGGGCAGCAGGGTGGCGAGATGGGCGGCGACCGCCGTGGGGGTCGGATGGTCGAAGACCAAGGTGGCGGGGAGCCGGTGGCCGAGGGCGTCGGCGAGCCGGTTGCGCAGATCGACTGCGGTCAGCGACTCCAGGCCGAGTTCCTTGAACTGCCGGTCGGCGCCCACGTCCTCGATGCCGTCGTGGCCCAGCACCTCGGCGGTCTGGCGGCGCACGAGGTCGGTCAGCTCCGCCGCGCGCTCGGCGGGCGCGAGGGCGGCGAGCCGGGACGTCAGGGTGACCGTCGTCGCTTCGCCGTCGTCGCCGAGGTGGACGGCGGTGTCGCCCACGCGAGCCGTCGGCGCCCCGGCGTCGAGCCAGAAGCGGCGCCGCTGGAACGCGTACGTCGGCAGCTCCACCCGGCGCGGGCGCAGTCCCGCGAAGGCCGGGGACCAGTCGACCGGTACCCCGCTCGCGTGCACCGCGGCGGCCGAGGCGAGGAAGCGGTCGAGGCCGCCGTGGTCGCGCCGCAGGGTCTCCGTCACGGTGGTGTCCGGGGCGTTCGCCGCGTCGACGGTGTCCTGGATGCTCGCGGTCAGTACGGGGTGCGGGCTGACCTCGATGAAGACGGTCCGCCCCGCGGCCACCAGGTCCTGGACGACGGGCGCGAAGCGCACGGTCTGGCGGATGTTGCGGTACCAGTAGGTCCCGTCCAGGTCGGCCGGGTCGGCGAGGGCGGCCGTGACCGTGGAGTGGAGGGGGAGGTGGCCCGGGTGCGGGGTGACGAAGGCGAGCCGTTCGAGGAGTTCGGTCCTCGCCTCGTCGATCACCGGGGAGTGGCCCGCGACCGTGGCCGCCCGGATCCGCCGGGCGCGTTCGCCGCGCTCGGCGCACAGGGCGAGGAGTTCGTCCAGGGCGGTGTCGTCGCCCGCGACCACAGCGGCGGACGGGCCGTTGACCGTCGCCACCGAGAGCCGTCCCGGCCAGGCCGCGATGCGCTCCTCCACCTCGGCGAGCGGCAGCGCCAGCGAGACCATGCCGCCCTTGCCGACCAGTCCGGCGAGGATCCGGCTGCGCTCGACGACGATCCGTGCCGCGTCCTCCAGCGTCAGGATCCCGGCGACCGTCGCGGCGGCAACCTCTCCCTGGCTGTGCCCGACCACCGCGTCCGGGTGGACCCCGTACGCCTCCCACTGGGCGGCGAGGGCGACGAGCACCGCCCACAGCGCGGGCTGCGCCACGTCCACACGGTCGAGTGAGGGCGCCCCGGGCCGCTCGCGCAGGACATCGAGGAGCGACCAGTCGAGGTGGGGTGCCAGCGCCCGCGCGCAGTCCTCGACGCGCACCGCGAACACCGGGGAGGAGTCCAGCAGCCCTTGGGCCATCCCGGCCCACTGCGAGCCGTGCCCGGGGAACACGAACACCGTCCGGGTGCCTTCGGCGGCGGTTCCCCGTACGAGGTTCCCGGCCGGTTCGCCGCGTACCAGAGCGGCGAGGCCCTCGGCGGCGGCCTCGCGGCCGGCGGCGATCACCACCGCGCGGTGGTCGAAGGGCGAACGGTCGGAGCGCAGCGCGTGCGCGATGTCGGCGCCGGTGTCCCCTGTCCCCGTCCCCTCGTCCAGCAGGGTGAGGAGCCGTTCGGCCTGACCCGCGAGGGCGGTGGGGGTGCGGGCGGAGAGGACCCAGGGCAAGGGGGTGCGGGTGCCGTTCGACGAGGCGGGTGGGGGTGTCTCGGCGTCGGCGGGGCGTTCGAGGATGACGTGGGCGTTGGTGCCGCTCACCCCGAACGACGAGACACCGGCACGCAGCGGCCGTCCGTCCGCCGCCTCCCACGCCCGCTGTTCCGTCAGCAGCCTTACGCCGCCGGAGGCCCAGTCGACATCGCGGGCGGGCGCGTCGACGTGCAGGGTCCTCGGCAGGACACCGTGCCGCATGGCCTGGACCATCTTGATGATCCCGGCGACTCCGGCGGCGGCCTGGGTGTGCCCGATGTTGGATTTGAGGGAACCGAGCCACAGCGGCCGGTCGGCGGGCCGGTCATGGCCATAGGCGGCGACGAGTGCCCGTGCCTCGATGGGGTCGCCGAGGGTGGTTCCGGTGCCGTGTCCCTCCACGGCGTCGACGTCCCGCGCGGACAGGCCCGCGTCGGCGAGCGCCTGGCGGATGACCCGCTGCTGGGCGCTGCCGCTGGGCGCGGTCAGGCCGTTGGAGGCGCCGTCCTGGTTGACGGCCGTGCCCCGCACCACGGCGAGCACGTGATGCCCCAGCCGCCGCGCGTCCGAGAGCCGTTCCACCAGGAGCAGCCCCGCGCCCTCGGCCCAGCTGGTGCCGTCCGCCCCGGCGGCGTACGCCTTGACCCGCCCGTCGAGGGCGAAGGCGCGGTGCCGGGAGGTGGCGACCATCCCGGACGGCGAGGCCATCACGGCCACCCCGCCCGCGAGCGCCAGATCGCACTCGCCGCCGCGCAGCGCCCGCACCGCCAGATGCAGCGCCACCAGGGAGGAGGAGCACGCGGTGTCGACGGTCACCGCCGGGCCCTCGAAGCCGTACGTGTACGAGACGCGCCCCGAGGCCACGCTGGCCGCGCTGCCGTTGTGGAGGTAGCCCTCCAGCTCGGGCGGGAGTTCGTGCAGGCGGGAGGCGTAGTCGTTGTACATGACCCCGACGAACACGCCCGTGTTGCTGCCGCGCAGGGCGGCGGGGTCGATCCCGGCCCGTTCGAACGCCTCCCAGGACGTCTCCAGCAGCAGCCGCTGCTGCGGGTCGGTGGCGAGGGCCTCGCGCGGGGAGATCCCGAAGAAGTCGGCGTCGAAGTCGGCGGCGTCGTGCAGGAATCCGCCGTGCTGGGTGTAGGTCCGGCCGGGGCGGTCGGGGTCGGCGTCGTAGAGGGACTCGGTGTCCCAGCCCCGGTCGGTGGGCCAGGGCGTGATGGCGTCGGTGCCGGTGGCGACCAGGTCCCAGAGGTCGTCGGGCGAGCCGACCGAGCCGGGCAGCCGGCAGCTCATCCCCACGACGACGATGGGGTCGACGTCGAGGGCCGGGGTCACCGGCGCGGGCGAGTCCGCGCCCGTTGTCTCTCCTCCGCCCTCCCCGACGATCTCGGCGAGCAGGAAGCGGGCCAGCGCCTTGGGGGTGGGGTGGTCGAAGACCAGCGTGGGTGACAGACGCAGGCCGCTGGCCGTGCCGAGCCGGTTGCGCAGTTCCACGGAGGTCAGCGAGTCGAATCCGAGGTCCTTGAAGGCCCGGTCGGCGGCGATGCCCGTACGGTCGTCCCGCCCGAGGACGGTCGCCGCCTCGGCCCGCACCAGCGCGGCCAGGTGCTCTTCGCGCGCCGCCGGTTCGAGGGCGCGCAGCCGTGCGGCGAGGGAGGAGGTGCCGGATTCCTGGGACGCGGTGGACGCCGTCCGGGCGACGGGCCGCCGGGTGCGGACGAGATCCCGCAGGACCGCCGGGAGCTGGACGGGGTCGGCGCCGTGGCGCAGGGCGAGCGGGACGAGCAGCGGATCGTTCGCCGTGGTGGCCGTGTCGAACAGGGCGAGGCCCTCGGGGGTGGTGAGCGGACGGGTGCCGTGGCGGGCGTTGCGCCGATGGTCGGCGCGGTCGAGATGGCCGGTCAGTTCGCTGCTCTCGTCCCACAGCCCCCAGGCGAGGGAGGTGGCGGGCAGGCCGTGTGCGCGGCGGTGGGCCGCCAGGGCGTCGAGGAAGGTGTTGGCGGCGGCGTAGTTCGCCTGTCCGGGCACGCCCAGGACGCCCGCGGCCGAGGAGAACACGACGAACGCGGTGAGGCCGGTGTCCCGGGTGAGTTCGTGCAGGTTCCAGGCGGCGTCGGCCTTGGGGCGCAGCACGGTGTCCAGGCGGGCGGCGGACTGGGCGGCGAACACGCCGTCGTCCAGGGTGCCGGCCGCGTGGACGACGGCGGTCAGCGGGCGGTCGGCCGGGATGGCGTCCAGGACGGTCCGCAGGGCGTCCCGGTCGGCCGCGTCGGCGGCGGCGAGGGTGACGGTGGCACCCAGGCCGGTGAGTTCGGCGGCGAACTCCTCTGCGCCGGGTGTGCGCCCGCCCCGCCTGCCGGTGAGCAGCAGGTGGCGTACGCCGTGCTCGGTGACGAGGTGCCGGGCGATCAGTCGGCCGAGCAGGCCGAGGCCGCCGGTCACCAGGACGGTGCCGCCGGGTGCCGCGACTGGCCGGTCCGGAGTGAGGGTGGCCGGGGCGAGGCGCGGTACGAAGGCGGCGCCGCCCCGGAGGGCCAGTTGCGGCTCCGTGGCCGCCGCCGTCGCCGTCGCGTCGAGCAGGTCACGGGACGCGTCGGTCCCGTCCGTGTCCACCAGCAGCAACCGGCCCGGATGTTCGGACTGCGCGGCACGCAGCAGACCCCAGACGGCGGCCGTCGTCAGATCGGGTGCCTCTTTGTCGACGGACACGGCTCCCCTGGTGAGTACCGCCAGCCGTACGGCGTCCAGTTCGGGGCGGGCGAGCCAGTCCTGGACGAGGGTGAGGACGCGGTCGAGCGTGGCCCGCGCGAGCGCCGGTACGTCCGCTGTGGCGGCGGGCGAGGACGGGACCTCGTACCAGACCGTGTCCGGAAGGTCGCGTCCGTCGGTGAGTTCCGCCGGGCCGGTGTCCCCGAGGAAGACGGGCGTGCCGGTGGGGGGGCCGTCGGGCAGCGGGAGCGGCTGCCAGCCGGGGCGGTACAGGGGCAGGGCGGCGGTCCCGGGGGCGAACTGCGCCGCCGGGAGCGGCCGGTAGGAGAGTGCGGCCACGGAGACGACGGGGGTTCCGGCCGTGTCGTGGGCGTCCAGGGAGAGGCCGCCGTCGGCGGTGGGGGTGAGGCGGACCCGCAGGGTCGTCGCGCCGGAGGCGTGCAGGCGTACGCCGCGCCACGCGAACGGCATCAGGGCCCGGCCCGGCTCCTCGGGCGTCTCGGTGGTGAGGGCACAGGCGTGGAAGGCCGCGTCGAGCAGCGCCGGGTGCAGTCCGAACTCCCCCGCCGCCGCGCGCTCCTCGTCGCCGAGCGTGACCTCGGCGAAGGTCTCCGGCCCGCGCCGCCAGGCGGAGCGCACGCCCTGGAAACGCGGCCCGTAGACGACACCGGATTCGGCGAGACGGTCGTAGAGGCCGTCCAGGGGCACGGGGATGGCCTGCGGCGGGGGCCAGGCGCCCGGCGGGTCCGCGAGCTGGGGTGAGGGTGTGGTGTGGGTGAGGTAGCCGGTGGCGTGGCGGGTCCAGTCGGTGCCGTCGGGGGCATCGGTGGCGTCGGCGCTGTCCTGCGGGCGCGAGTGGAGGGTCAGGGCGTGACGGCCGTCGGCGCCGGGGGCGGTCACGGCGAGCTGGATCTGGACGGCGCCGGTCGCGGGCAGGGTGAGCGGGGTCTCGATCACCAGTTCGTCCACGGTGTCCGCGCCGATCTCGTCGGCGGCGCGGACCGCCAGTTCCAGCAGGGCGGTTCCGGGGACGACGATCCGCTCGTGCACGGTGTGGTCGGCGAGCCAGGGCTCGGACTTGGCGGAGAGGCGGCCGGTGAGGAGCAGGCCGTCGCCGGTGGCGGGGCGCAGGGCCGCGCCGAGCAGGGGGTGCCCGGCGGGGCGCAGTCCGAGGTCGGTGGCGTCCGCCGGTTTGGTGGCCGGCGCGAGCCAGTAGGGGCGCCGCTGGAAGCGGTAGGTGGGCAGGCCGGTGACGCCGGGTTGCCGTGCGTCGCCCAGTGCCGGGCTCCAGTCCACCGGCACTCCGTGGATCTGCGCCCGGGCCACGGAGGTGAGCAGCCGTGCCGGTCCGCCGTCGTCGCGGCGCAGGGTCCCGGTGACCGTCACCGGTCCGGCGTCCACCGCTTCGGCGGTCTCCTGCACGGCGGTGGTCAGCACCGGGTGCGGGCTGGACTCGACGAAGAGGTCATGGCCCTCGGCGACCAGCTTGCGGATCGCCGGTTCGAACAGGACGGTCTGCCGGAGGTTCGTGTACCAGTAGTCGGCGTCCATGCGGGTGGTGTCGAGCCAGTCGCCGGTGACGGTCGACAGCACGGGCACGCGCGCGGGCTTCGGGGCGACCGGGGCGAGCGCGGTCAGCAGGTGCTCGCGGATCCGTTCGACCTGGGGGGTGTGCGAGGCGTAGTCCACGGCGATCGCACGGGCGCGGACGCCGTCCCGTTCGCAGGCGGCGACGAGTTCGGCGAGGGCGGTGGGCTCGCCCGCGACGACGACGGCGGACGGGCCGTTCACCGTGGCCACGGCGATCCGGTCCCCCCAGGCGGCGATCGTCTCGGTGGCCCGGTCCAGGGGCAGCGCCAGCGACACCATGCCGCCACCGCCCGACAGCGCCCCGAGGGCCCGGCTGCGCAGCGCCACCACGCGGGCCGCGTCCTCCAGCGACAGGGCCCCGGCGACGTACGCGGCGGCGATCTCGCCCTGACTGTGCCCGACCACGGCGTCCGGCCGTACCTCGTACGACTCCCAGAGCCGGGCGAGGGACACCATCACCGCCCACAGCGCGGGCTGCACGACGTCCACCCGGTCGTGCCCGGGAGCCCCTTCGGCGCCGAGCAGCACCTCCGTCAGGGACCAGTCGGTGAACGGCTCCAGGGCGTCGGCGCATTCGGCGACGCTCGCCGCGAACACGTCCGAGGTGTGCAGCAGTTCGCGGGCCATGCCGGGCCACTGCGAGCCCTGCCCGGGGAAGACGAACACGGTACGGGGGTCGGGTCCGGCGCTTCCTCGTACGACGCCGGGCGCGGGCTCGTCCGCCGCGAGGGCGTCGAGTCCGGCGAGCAGGGTGTGCGGGTCGGCGCCGACGACGACCGCGCGTTCCTCCAGGGCGGCCCGGCCCCGGGCCAGTTCGTGGGCGAGGGCCGGGAGGGGGGTGTCGGGGTGGGAGCGCAGGTGGGTGGCCAGGGCGGCGGCCTGGGCGGTGAGGGCGGGGGCGGTGCGGGCGGAGAGGAGGAGGGGGAGAGGCCGGGGGCCGGTGTCGGTGTCGGTGTCATTCGCCGGGAGGCTCACGGTCGGCCCCTGAGGCGTGTCCTCGGTCTCGGGCGCGTCCTCGGGTGCCTGTTCCAGGACGATGTGGGTGTTGGTGCCGCTCATGCCGAACGCGGACACTCCGGCCCGGCGGGGCCGGCCCGTCTCGGGCCAGGGCCGGTGCTCGGTCAGCAGGGAAACCGCGCCGGACGCCCAGTCGACGTGCGGGGAGGGCGTGTCGACGTGCAGGGTCTTCGGGAGGACGCCGTGCCGCATGGCCAGGACCATCTTGATGATCCCGGCGACTCCGGCGGCGGCCTGCGTGTGCGCGATGTTGGATTTCACCGACCCGAGCCACAACGGACGCTCCGGCGCCCGCTCCCGGCCGTACGTCGCGAGCAGCGCCTGGGCCTCGATGGGGTCGCCGAGGGTGGTCCCGGTGCCGTGCGCCTCGACCGCGTCGACCTGCGCGGCCGTGAGCCCGGCGTCGGCGAGGGCCTGGCGGATGACGCGCTGCTGCGCGGTGCCGTTGGGGGCGGTCAGGCCGTGCGAGGCGCCGTCCTGGTTGGCGGCGGTGCCCCTGATGACGGCCAGCACCCGGTGCCCGTGGCGCCGGGCGTCCGAGAGCCGTTCGACGAGCAGCAGTCCGACGCCCTCGGACCAGCCGGTCCCGTCGGCGGCCCCGGCGAACGCCTTGCAGCGGCCGTCCGGGGACAGCCCCTGCTGCCGGGAGAACTCCACGAAGGTGGACGGCGTGGACATCACCGTCACCCCGCCCGCCAGCGCGAGATCGCACTCCCCCGAGCGCAGTGACCGTACGGCCAGATGCACGGCGACCGATGACGCCGAGCAGGCCGTGTCGACGGTGACGGCGGGGCCCTCCAAACCGAAGGTGTAGGAGATCCGGCCGGAGGCGACGCTCGCCGCGTTGCCCGCCAGGATGTAGCCCTCCAGGTCCTCGGGGACACCTCCGGGCGGCGGGGCGTAGTCGTTGCCGTTGGTGCCGACGAACACGCCCGTGCCGCTGCCGCGCAGGCTGTCGGGCCGGATGCCCGCGCGTTCGAAGGTCTCCCAGGCCGTCTCCAGCAGCAGCCGCTGCTGGGGGTCCAGGGCCAGCGCCTCACGCGGCGAGATACCGAAGAAGTCGGCGTCGAAGGCGCCGGGGTCGGCGAGGAAGGCGCCATGGCGGGTGGTGGAGGTGCCGGGGCGGGAGGCGGGCGTGACCGGTCCCCCGGGCTCCCCGGCGTCAGCGGCCTCTGCCGACTCTCCGGCGAACAGCGTGGCCAGGTCCCACCCCCGGTCGTCCGGGAAGTCGCCCACCACCTCGCCGCCCTCGGCGAGCAGTTGCCACAGCTCCTCGGGGGAATCGATACCGCCCGGGAAGTGGCAGCCCATCCCGACGACGGCGATGGGCTCCCGGTCGCTCTCCTCGGCCTCGCGCAGCTTCCTGCGGGTCGTGTGCAGTTCGGCGGTGACCCGTTCCAGGAGGTGCCGCATGCGGCTGTCGTTCATGAATCCACCCTTCGTGCGCGTTGCCGGCTCAGGAGATGCCGAGTTCCTTGCCGATGAAGTCCATGAGTTCGTCGTCGGTGGCGGCGGAGAGCGTGCCGGAGACGTCCTGGTCCGTCGTCCCCGGTACGTCGACGGTGGCGTTGTCCGGCGGTGCCGCCGGGTCGGGCCCGGTGAGCCGCTCGTACAGCAGGTCGGCGAGCGCTCGTGGCGTGGGATGGTCGAAGACGACGGTGGTGGGCAGGCCAAGGCCCGTGTGCCGGTTCAGCCGGTTGCGCAGTTCGACGGTGGTGAGGGAGTCGAAGCCCTGCTCCTTGAACCCCCGGTGGACGTCCACGGAGTCGACGGCCCGGCCGCCCTGCACCTCGGCGACCTGCGTCCGGACGAACCGGAGCAGCAGCCGCCGCCGGTCGTGTTCGCCGCGTGCCGCCGCCAGTTCGGCCGCGAGCCCCGTCGGTCCGGTGGGCCCGGTCGATCCATCGCCGGAATCGGGGCCCGTGCCGGACGCGGCCTCCGGTGCGCCCGGGACCAGGGCTTCGAGGAGCGGATGGGACCGCAGGGCGGCCAGCGCCGCCCAGTCGCCATGGCACACCACGAGGTGGGTCTCGTCCTGGTCGAGGGCCTGTTCCAGCGCGCGGACGGCGAGTTCGGGCGCCATCGGCAGCAGTCCGCGCCGCGCGAGCTGCCGTGCGCCCTCGTCCCCGGCGATGCCCTCCCCCGCCCACAGCCCCCAGGAGACGGAGGTGGCCGCAAGACCGGCGGCCCGCCGCTGGTGGGCGAGGGCGTCCAGGTAGGCGTTGCCGGGGGCGTAGTTGGCCTGTCCGGGGGTGCCGAGGACGCCGGTCACGGAGGAGAAGAGCACGAAGGCGGTCAGGTCGAGGTGCCGGGTGAGGTCGTCGAGGTGGCGGGCGCCCGTCGCCTTGACCCGCAGGACCCGGTCGAGCCGCTCGGGGGTGAGCGCGTCGAGCGGTGCGTCGTCGAGGACGGCGGCGGTGTGCACGACGGCGGTCAGCGGGTGCTCGGGGGGCACGGAGTCGATGACCTGGGCGAGTGCCGCCCGGTCGGCGACATCGCAGGCCGCGAAGGTGACCTGGGCGCCGAGGGCGGTCAGTTCGTCGCGCAGGGCGTCCGCGCCGGGTGCCTCGGCGCCGCGTCTGCTGAGCAGGAGCAGCCGGGCGGCGCCCTTGCGGGCCAGCCACCGGGCGGTGTGCCGGGCGAGGGCGCCGGTACCGCCGGTGATCAGGACCGTGCCGGTGGGCCGCCAGTCGGCGGTGGGCCGGTCGGCGCGGGCGGGGACCAGTCTGCGGGCGAGCAGTCCTTGCGGGCGCAGGGCCAGCTCGGCCTCCCGGTGCCGGCCGGTCACGGCGTGTACGACCTGTGCGGCGGCGGTGGCGTCGGCCCGCTCGGGCAGGTCGAGGACACCGCCCCAGCCGGGAGTCTCGGTGGCGGCGACGACGCCGAGTCCCCACACCAGGGCGGCGGTGGGGTCGAGGGACTGCCGGTCGTCGGTGCCGGTGGTCACGGCCCCGTGGGTGAGCGTCCACAGCGGGGCGGCACCGCCCGTGGTCTCCCACGCCTGGATGAGGGCGGTGGTGGTGGCGAGGCCGGACGTTCCCGGGGCCGGGTCCTGCGGGAGCGCCAGCAGGGAGAGCACCCCGGTCACCGGCGCGGCGGTGGCCTTCGCAAGGAGCCCTGTCAGAGACACGCGGTCGAGCTGGTCCGGCGGCACCACGACCCGCTCGACGCCGACACCCGAGTCGGCGAGGGCCCGCGCCAGCAGGGGGCCCCAGGCGTCGTACGGCCCCGTCCGCTCCGGCAGCAGCAGAAGCCAGCGGCCCCCGGTGGCGCGCGTCGGCGGGTCGGGTACGGGCTGCCACCCGACCCGGTGGCGCCAGCTGTCGATCTCGGCCGTGCGCCCGCGTTCCGTGTGCCATGCGGCGAGGGCGGGGAGTACGGCGTCCAGGGCCGCGCGCTGATCGGTCCCGGTGAGGCCGAGCGCGGTGGCGAGGGAGGTCGCTTCCTGACGCTCCACCAGTTCCCAGAAGGGTCCGTCGGGCGCGGCCGTGGGGGTGGGGCGCTCGGGCTCCTGGTACCAGTGGCGCTGCCGCTGGAAGGCGTACGTGGGCAGCTCCACCCGGCTGGGTCCCGAGCGGCCGATGACCGCTGCCCAGTCGACCCCGGCGCCCCGGGCGTGGATCGCGCCGAGGGCGGTGAGCAGGGTCTCCGGCTCGGGGTGGCCCCGGCGCAGGGACGCGGCGAGGGCGGGCGGGGGTGTGTCCTCGGCGGGGCTGCCCTTGAGTCCCTCCTGGGCGAGGGCGGTGAGGACCGCGTCGGGGCCCAGTTCGAGGTAGGTGGTGACCCCGTCCGCCTCCAGCCGCCGTACGACGTCCAGGAACCGGACCGTGCCGCGCGCGTGGGCCACCCAGTGGTCGGGCGGGATCGGCCGGTCCGGGGTGAAGAGGGTGCCGTCGAGGGCGCTGAGCAGGGGGATGCGGGGTGGCCGGTGCGTGAGGCCGTCGGCGATCAGGGCCAGTTCGTCCGTCATCGGGTCCATCAGCGGGGAGTGGAAGGCGTGACTCGTACGGAGCCGGCTGGTCCGGCGGCCCCCGGAGCCGGTTCGAGCCGGGGTCCGAACGGACACCCCCCGGAACCACACACCTCTACAAACCACCACCAACAGGTGTCTGAACATCAAAAC
>NZ_JBHYUG010000097.1:23888-32951 GCF_042749375.1 Streptomyces sp. NPDC059477
CGCGCGCGCCCGCCCCCGCCGCAGCCCCCCCCGCCGCCCCCCCCCCACCGCCCCCCCAGCCCCCGCCCGCGCGCCCCCCCCCCCCCCCCCCGACCGCGTCGGTCCGGTCGCCGATCTCGCCGAGCACCTCGTCCTCGGTCGCCTCCAGCGCGACCATGGCTCCGCCCTCCGGCAGGGCCTGCATCAGCCGGCCCCGGGCGACGGTGAGCGCCGCCGCGTCGGTGAGGCTCAGGGCGCCCGCCACGTGCGCGGCGGCGAGTTCCCCGACCGAGTGACCGGCCACGACGTCCGGGCGGACGCCCCATGACTCCAGGAGCCGGAAGAGGGCCACTTCCAGGGCGAACAGGGCCGGTTGGGTGAGGGCGGTGCGGTCCAGGGCGTCGGCGGCGGTGCTCGCGAGGACGGTGTCCCGCAGGGGCGTGGGCCCGGCGAGATGGGCGTCCAGCGCGGCGCATGTCTCGTCGAGGGCGGCGGCGAAGGCGGGGTGGGCGGCGTACAGCTCCCGTCCCATGCCGGGGCGTTGGCTGCCCTGGCCGGTGAAGAGAAAGGCGAGCTTGGCGGGGGTGGTGACGCGGTCCCGCACGAGCCCTTCGGCGGGCTCGCCGTGCGCCAGGGCCCGTACGGCGGCACGGAGGTCGTCCGGGCGGCGGGCCACGATGACGGCACGGTGCTCGAACCGGGGCTTTCGGGCGAGGGCGTGGGCGACTTCGGTGGGGGTGGGGTCGGCTGGGGTGGGGTCGGTCGGAGCGGAGTCGGAGGTGAGCGCGGTGGCCAGTCGGTCCGCCTGGGCCTGGAGGGCCTGTGGGGTGCGGGCGGACAGGATCCAGGGGGCGGGGACGGAGGGTTCCGGTTGGGCGGGGGCGCTGTCGGCCGGGGGTGCCGCTTCGAGGATCAGGTGGGCGTTGGTGCCGCTGATGCCGAAGGCGGAGACGGCGGCGCGGCGCGGGTGGCCGGGGGCCGGCCAGGGGGTGGGGTGGGTGAGGAGGGTGACGGTGCCGCCGGTCCAGTCGACGTGCGGGGTGGGGTGGTCGACGTGGAGGGTGGCCGGGAGCAGTCCGTGGCGCAGGGCCTCGGTCATCTTGATGACGGAGGTGACTCCGGCGGCGGCCTGCGTGTGCCCGAGGCCGGACTTCAGGGATCCCAGGTGGAGCGGGTGCGCCGGGGGCCGGTCGCGGCCGTACGTGTTGAGGAGGGCCTGTGCCTCGATGGGGTCGCCGAGGGTGGTGCCGGTGCCGTGGGCCTCCACGGCGTCGATGTCCCGGGCGGTCAGCCGCGCGTCGGCGAGCGCCTGCCGGATCACCCGTTCCTGGGCGGGGCCGCTGGGCGCGGTGAGGCCGTTGCTGGCGCCGTCCGAGTTGACCGCGCTGCCCCGGATCAGGGCGAGCACCCGGCGACCGGCCCGGCGGGCGTCGGACAGCCGCTCCAGCAGTACCAGGCCGACGCCCTCCGACCAGGCGGTGCCGTCGGCACCGGCGGCGAACGGCTTGCAGCGGCCGTCCGGGGCCAGCCCGCGCTGCCTGCTGAACTCGGTGAACATGCCCGGCGTCGCCATCACCGCCGCGCCGCCCGCCAGCGCCAGCGCGCAATCGCCGGAGCGCAGCGCGCGTACCGCCAGATGCAGGGCCACCAGGGAGGAGGAGCAGGCGGTGTCCACGGTCAGCGCCGGGCCTTCGAGACCGTACGTGTAGGCGATTCGGCCGGAGGCGACGCTGATGCCGGAGCCGGTCAGCCGGTACCCGGCGGTGGTGCCGGTGGCCTCGTGCAGCCGGGGGCCGTACTCCTGCTGGGAGGCGCCGACGAAGACGCCGGTCGCGGAGGCGCGCAGGGCGGCGGGGTCGATCCCGGCGCGTTCCAGCAGTTCCCAGGAGGTTTCGAGCAGCAGCCTCTGCTGCGGGTCCATCGCCTCGGCCTCGCGCGGTGAGAGCCCGAAGAAGTCGGCGTCGAAGCGGTCGGCGTCGTGCAGGAATCCGCCGCGCCGCACGGAGGTGTGGCCGGGGCGGTCCGGGTCGGGGTCGTAGAGGTCCTCGTCCCAGCCCCGGTTGACCGGGAAGCCGCTGGTCGCGTCCGTGCCGGAGACCAGGAGGTGCCAGAGGCGTTCGGGGGTGTCGGCGCCGCCGGGCCAGCGGCCCGCCGTGGCGACGATCGCGATGGGGTCGTCGTCGGCCGGGGTCGTGGCGGGGTCGGCCGGGGTCTCGTCCGTGGTGCGGGCGGTGGTGGTCGTCGCCGCCAGGTACCGGGTGGCCTCGGCCGTCAGGTGCTGGGCGAGTGCGCCGGGGGTCGGGCGGTCGTAGACGACGGTGGGCGCGAGGCGCACCCCGGCGGTCCGGGAGAGACGGTCGGCGAACTCGACCGCGCCGAGGGAGTCCAGGCCCAGTTCCTTGAAGGTGCGTTCCGGGTCCACGTCGTGCCCGGCGGCGAGCCCCAGGACTTCGGCGGCGGCGGTACGGACGAGGGGGAGGAAGTCGGTGGCGGGGACGTCTGCGGCCGGGGCGGGGCTCGCGGGCGCGGACGGTGGTCCCGCGTCGGGCCGGGGCGGTGTCGGGGTGCTCCCGGCCGGGGCGCCGGTCGCGAACCGGAAGGGCCGTCGCTGGAAGGCGTACGTCGGCAGCGCCACCCGCTCTCGCCGCTCGGCGCCGGTTCGGCCCGGCCAGTCCGTCTCCGTGCCGGCGACATGGAGTTCGGCGAGGGCGGTGAGCAGGGAGAGCCGTTCGTCGGTGGCCCGGCGCAGCAGCGGGGCGGCGGTCGCTTCCCCGGTGCCCGAGGTCCGGGTGAGGGTGGTGAGGACGTTGCCGGGGCCCAGTTCCGCGTAGGCGGTGACGCCCTGTGCGGTGAGTTGGCGCAGGGCGTCGTGGAAGCGGACCGGGCGGCGGATGTGTTCGGCCCAGTAGTCGGGGGAGGTCAGTTCGGCGGGGGTGGCGGGCAGGCCGGTCGTGTCGGAGACGACGGCGAGGGTGGGCGGGCGGAAGGTGAGCGTCGCGGCGATCCGGCGGAACTCATCCACCGCGCTGTCCATGTGCGGGGAGTGGAAGGCATGGCTGACCGTGAGCCGCCGGGTCCTGCGGCCTGCGGCGGCGAGGCGTTCGGCGAACCCGGTCGCCGCGTCGGCGTCGCCCGAGACCACGACGGAGCGCGGCCCGTTGACGGCGGCGAGCGCGAGCCGTCCGGCGTACTCGGCTTCGGCGAGCAGGGGTTCCGTCTCTTCGGCGGTGGCCTCGACGGCGATCATGGCGCCGCCCGAGCGGGCCTCCTGCATCAGCCGGCCCCTGGCGGCCACGAGGGTGACGGCGTCCGGGAGCGGGAGCACTCCGGCGACATGGGCGGCGGTGAGGCCGCCGATGGAGTGCCCGAGGACGAAGTCCGGTGCCGGGAGGTGCCGTTCGAGCAGCCGGTACAGGGCGGTGCCCAGGGCGAAGAGCGCGGCCTGGGTGTAGCGGGTGCGATCCAGGAGCGCGGCGTCGGGGGTGCCGGGTGCGGCGAACAGGACATCGCGGAGCGGCCGGTCCAGCCGGGGGTCGAACAGGGCGCAGATCTCGTCGAGCGCCTCGGCGAACGCGGGCTCGGTGCCGTACAGCTCCCGTCCTGCGCCCGGCCGCTGGCTTCCCTGGCCGGGGAAGAGGAAGGCGAGGGGGGCGGTGGTGCGTACGGGGGCCCGGCCGAGGACGGCACCCGGGGCGGGTGCGCCGGCCGCGAGGGCGTCCAGGGTGCGCAGCAGGCTCGCGCGGTCGGCACCGAGGGCCACCGCGCGGTGCGGGAAGTGGGTGCGGGTGGTGGCGAGGGAGTGGGCGAGGTCGGCGATCCGCAGATCGAGCCGGGCCCGGACGTGCGCGGCGAGCCGCCCCGCCTGGGCTTGGAGGGCCTCGGGGGTGGCGCCCGACAGGGGCCAGGGGGTGACGGGGGGCGGCTCGGCGTCCGTGGAGGGCAGATCCGCGTCCGGGGGCGGCTGCTCGGCCGCTGCGAAGGGCGACTCGGTCGCCGTGGCAGAGTGCTTGGCTTCCCTGGGAGGCTGCTCGGCTTCCCTGGCAGGCTGCTCGGACTCCGTGGCAGGCTGCTCGGCCTCCCTGGCAGGCTGCTCGGACTCCGTGAGAGGCGACGCGGCCTCCGTCAGGGACGACTCAGTGGCCGTCAGAGGCGACTCGGTGGCCGTGATGGACGCCGACTCGCCAGCCCTGAGGAGCGGCTCCGCCAGCAGCACATGGCAATTGGTGCCGCCCATGCCGAAGGAACTCACCCCGGCGATCAGCCGTCGCTCGGGCCTCGGCCAAGGACCCGTGTCGCGCTGCACCCGCAGCCCCAGCTCGGCGAGCGGGATCCGGGGGTGGGGCGTCTCATGGTTGAGCGTGGCGGGCAGGCGGCGGTGCCGCAGACCGAGGACCGTCTTCAGCAGACCGGCGATACCGGCCGCGCCCTCCAGATGCCCGATGCCGGCCTTCACCGACCCGACCACCAGCGGTTCGTGTTCCGCCCGGCCGGTGCCGTACGCCGCGCCGAGCGCCGCCGCCTCCACCGGGTCGCCCACGGGGGTGCCGGTGCCGTGCAGTTCGACGTACTGCACCTCGCCGGGATCGATCCCGGCGTCCCGGACGGCCTGGCGTACGACATCGCGCTGCGCGTCGGCGCTGGGGACGGTCAGTCCGTCGGTGCCGCCGTCGTTGTTGACGGCGCTGCCCAGGATCACGCTGTGCACATGGTCGCCGTCGGCCAGCGCCGCCGCGAGCGGCTTGAGCAGGACGAGGCCGCCGCCCTCACCCCGTACATAGCCGCTCGCGCGGGCGTCGAACGGGTAGGAGCGGCCCTCGGGTGACAGTCCGCCGAAGCGGGCGGCGGCGGTGGTGCCGGCGGGGGCGAGGTTGAGGTTGACCCCGCCGGCCAGCGCGAGCGCGCAGTCGCCGTCGCGTACCGCGCGGTACGCCAGATGGAGGGCGACGAGAGCGGAGGACTGGGCGGAGTCGACGGTGAGGCTGGGGCCGCGCAGGCCCAGGGTGTAGGAGACCCGGTTGGCGAGCAGGCCACGGTTGAGGCCGGTGAGGGTGTGGCGGGTGAGGGGGGCCGCGTCGGGGTGGTGGCGCAGGGCGGCGTAGTCGTGCGCCATGGCCCCGATGTAGACGCCGACGGGGGTGTCCGCGAGGGTGGCGGGGAGGATCCCGGCCTCTTCCAGGGACTCCCAGGCCAGTTCGAGGACGAGCCGCTGCTGGGGGTCCATCTCGGCGGCCTCGCGCGGGGAGATGCCGAAGAAGGCGGCGTCGAAGTGGTCGACGTCGGGGAGGAAACCGCCGGGGAGATCCACGTGGGCGGAACCGGCGCGGCAGGTGGAGTCGGCGGAACCGGCAGACATCCGGCGCCCCTCCGGCGCCGGGCCGATCGCGCTCCCGCCAGTGCTCAGCAGGTCCCAGAAGGCATCCGGGTCGGGTGCGCCGGGCAGTCTGCACGCCAGTCCGATCACGGCGACGGGAGTGGTCATCCTTTTCGCCGACCCCTTTCCGAGAAGTGCGAGAAGTACGAGAAGCGCGGGAGGTTCGAGAAGTGCGACAAGTGCGGGGTGTACGAGGTGCGCGGACTCCGCAAGACTCCGAGATCTCTGAGCTGGCAGAGATTTCCGAGATCACGGCCGGGAAGCTTTCCCAGTGCGCTGATCAGCGTTCCGAAGGAGATTTCGACAAGGTGCCGGAATACTTCTCAGGCTCGCCCAACGCCGCTCCCCATTCTCGCCGTACGCGGTTTTCCGGGCCCACCCCTAACCTCCCCCTAGAAGCCCCTGACCCCTGGCTCACCAGCGATGAAGCCCGCTCCCCCGAACCGGGCCGCGTCACGGTAAGCCGTTTCCCCGACCCCACCCCTAGCCGTCACCCTTAGGGGTTCCGCATTCGAAATGAACGACCCTAGCGTCTTCAACAAACACATGACGCGAGGGGAAGAGCCACTCATGGATTCACCTACGGATTCTCTGACGGAAGCGGTTCTCCGGGGAGCCCCCGCCGATGAACTCGAACGGGCGCCGGTCCCGGCGGATTTCGTCGCCGCCCATATCCGGCAGGAGGACGTCGGGATCTTCGACGGGGAGGCGGACAGCGACGTACGGCGTTCGCTGCGGGTGGGCCGGGTGCCGATGCCCGAACTCGCCCCGGACGAGGTGCTGGTGGCGGTGATGGCCAGTTCCATCAACTACAACACCGTCTGGTCGGCGACCTTCAAGCCCGTCTCGACGTTCGGCGCGCTCAAGCGGTTCGCGCGCGGCGGTGGTTACGCGGCCCGGCACGACCTCCCGCACCAGGTGGTGGGGTCGGACGCGGCCGGGGTGATCGTGCGGACCGGGGCCGGGGTGCGGCGCTGGAAGGTCGGCGACCATGTGGCCGTCAACGCGGCCGTCGTGGACGACCAGGATCCGGTGACCCAGCACGACGGGATGCTCGGCGCCGACCAGAAGGCGTGGGGGTACGAGACCAACTTCGGCGGGCTGGCGCACTACACCGTCGTACGGGCGAGTCAGCTGCTGCCCAAGCCGGGGCATCTGACCTGGGAGGAGGCGGCGTGCGTACCGCTGTGCGGCGGTACCGCCTACCGGATGCTGGTCAGTGACCGGGGTGCGCGGATCAAGCAGGGTGACATCGTGCTGATCTGGGGTGCGACGGGCGGCCTCGGCGCGTTCGCGGTGCAGTTGGTGAAGAACGGCGGGGGCATTCCGGTCGGGGTGGTCAACTCCGAGGCGAAGGCGAAGCTGCTGGCGCGGCTCGGCTGCGATGTGGTGATCAACCGCGAGGAGATCGGCATCGGCGGCGACGTGGCGGCCGGCGCCGACACGGTGGAGCTGGCGAAGCGGCTGGGCCGGGCGATCCGGGCGGAGCTGGGCGAGGACCCGCATGTCGTGTTCGACCATGTGGGCCGGGCGACCTTCGGGATCTCGGTGATCGTGGCCCGCCGGGGCGGCACGGTCGTCACCTGCGGATCCAGCACCGGGTACGAGCACTCGTTCGACAACCGGTATTTCTGGATGAACCTCAAGCGGATCGTGGGCAGTCACGGCATGAACCTCAACGAGGCCGCCGAGATGATGCGCCTGCTCGACCTGGGCGCGGTCGCGCCCGTGCTGTCGGAGGTGTTCCCGCTGGCCGAGGTGGGCGAGGCGGCCCGGCTGGTGCAGCAGAACCGGCACACCGGCAAGGTCGGCGTCCTCGCGCTCGCGCCCTCCCCGGGCCTCGGGGTGACGGACCCCCAGCGGCGCGCCGCGCTCGGCGAGGAGTGGCTGAACCCCCTGCGCTCCACCTCGGTGACCGCACCGGCCCCGGAACCCGTGGGATGAGCACCCCGACCGACACCCGCGCCGGTACCGGAACCGGAACCGTAACCAGAACCGGCAGCCGTGACACAGGCGCACCCCCCGACCCCCTCGCAGCCACCAGCAGCCGTGACACAGGCGCCCCCACCCGCACCCCCACCCGCACCCCCACCCACCCCCGAGACCACCAGGACAGCGAGAAGAGGACCCCCCACTCATGACCGCCCCCGCGCCCACGGCCGACCCGCAGGGTCAGGCCGCCGCGCCCGCCACCCTCCCCGAGGTGCTGCGCCTGCGCGCCCGCACCCAACCCGACGCCGTCGCCTACGTCTTCCTGCGCAGCGGCGAGACCCCCGAGGACTCCCTGACCTACGGCCGGCTGGACGAGAGCGCGCGGGCCAGGGCCGCCGCGCTGGACGCGGCGGGGCTGCGCGGCGGCGCCGCCGTGCTCCTGTACCCCTCCGGCCTCGATTTCGTCGCCGCGCTGCTGGGCTGCATGTACGCGGGGGTCGCGGGCGCCCCCGTGCAGGTGCCGACCCGGTCGCGGGGACTGGCCCGGCTGCGGCGGATCGCCGACGACGCCGGGACGGCCACCGTCCTCACCACGTCCGCCGTGAAACAGGACCTGGAGGAGCGCTTCGGCGACTCCCCGCACCTGGCCGGACTCACCCTCGTCCCCACCGACACCCCGGCCGCCCCGGCCCCCGGGGACTGGACGGCCCCGCCGGTCGCCCCCGACGACATCGCCCTGCTCCAGTACACCTCCGGCTCCACGGGCGACCCGAAGGGCGTGCGCGTCACCCACGCCAATTTCCGCGCGAACGTGGTGGAGACCGACCTGTTGTGGCCCTGCCGCCCCGACAGTGCCGTGGTCAACTGGCTGCCCCTCTTCCACGACATGGGCATGCTCTTCGGGGTGATCCTGCCGCTGTGGGCGGGGATACCGGCGTATCTGATGGGCCCGGAGGCGTTCATCCGGCGGCCGGGCCGCTGGCTGGAGGCCGTCTCCCGGTTCCGTGGCAGCCACACCGCCGCGCCGAGCTTCGCGTACGAGCTGTGTGTGCGGGACGCGGCGGACAACGGGGTGCCGGAGGGGCTGGACCTGTCCAGTCTGCGGGTGGCGGCGAACGGGGCGGAGCCGGTGCGCTGGCATGTCGTGCGCGCCTTCACCCGGACCTTCGCCGCCGCGGGTTTCCGCGCCCGGGCCATGTGCCCCGGCTACGGCCTCGCGGAGAACACCCTCAAGGTCACCGGTAGCCAGGAGGACCAGGAGCCCACGATGCTCCCGCTGGACGCGGAGGCCCTGCGCGCGGGCCGCGCCGAGCCGCTGACCGGCACGGGCGCCTCGGAAGCGGCGCCCGGCCCGGGGGTCGTGCACGCGGTCGGCTGCGGTACGACGGTGGGGGCGTCGGCGGTCCGGATCGCCGACCCCGACACGCTCACCGGGCTGCCGGACGGGTCGGTCGGCGAGATCTGGGTCAACGGCCCCTGTGTCGCGGACGGTTACCACGGCCGCCCGGAGGAGAGCGCGCGCACCTTCCGGGCCCGCCTGGCGGGCGAGGAGGCTGCGGGCGGCTGGCTGCGGACCGGGGATCTGGGGTTCCTGCGCGCCGGGGAGCTGTTCGTGACCGGCCGGCTCAAGGACGTGATCATCCGCAAGGGGCGCAACTTCTCTCCGCAGGACATCGAGGCGGCGGCCGAGCGGGCCGAGCCCGCCCTGCCGCCGCAAAGCGCCGCGGCGGTGTGCGTGGACCACGGGACCGCGGAATCGCGGGTGGGGGAGGGGGGCGCCG
>NZ_JBHYUG010000098.1:0-32950 GCF_042749375.1 Streptomyces sp. NPDC059477
CCTGAAGAACCGGGCGTTGCGGTCGCGCCCTGCCTTTAGGGGCGCGGGGAACTGCGCGAGCGACCACACACCACCCGCACCCCGAAGCGGCGATCAACCAGGCAGACGGAGCCGCTCGGGAATCAACCCGTCGCGTCGACCAGTGCCAGGTCATGCAACCGGTCCGGCGGGCCGGGTCTCGCGTAGTACCAGCCCTGCGCCGTGTCGCAGCCGAGTATCCGCAACTGCTCCGCCTGCGCACCGGTCTCCACCCCCTCCACGGTGACCGCGAGGTCCAGGCTGTGGGCGAGGGAGACGATCCCTTCGACGATCTTCAGATCGACGGGATCCGCCGGAAACTGCTGCATGCTCTGCGTGAAGGACCGATCCAGCTTGAGGATGCTCACCGGCAGCCGCCGGAGGTTGGCGAGGTTGGAGTAGCCCGTGCCGAAGTCGTCCAGGGCGATGTCCACCCCCATCTCGGCCAGCCGCCGCAGCGGCTTGAGGAGATCGTCGTCGGCACCGATCAGCGCGGACTCGGTGACCTCCAGGCAGAGCGCCTCGGGCGGGACACCGGTCGCCTCCAGGATCTCCACGGTGTCCTGGACCAGGCCGGGATGGGTGAGCTGGCAGGGCGAGAGATTGACGTTGACCCGCAACGGCCCGGACGCGGCGCCGTACCGCTCGCTCCACTCGTACGCCTGGCGCACCGACTGCTCCAGGACCCAGCGGCCCAGCGGGACGATCAGGCCGGTGTGCTCGGCGAGCGGGATGAAGCGGTCCGGGCCGAGGACGCCGTGCTGCGGGTGCAGCCAGCGCACCAGCGCCTCGGCGCCGCGCACACTGCCGTCGCCGAGGTGGACCAGCGGCTGGTACTCGATGAAGAACTCGCCGCGCTCCAGGGCGGCCGGCAGCGCGGTGGTCAGACCGTGCCGGGTGATGGCGCGGGCGTCGGCCTCCGGGTCGGCCAGCTCGAAGCGGTTGCCGCCCGCCGACTTCGCGCGGTACATCGTGATGTCGGCGCTGCGCAGCACCTCCGCCGCGCTGCGCTCACCGGCCGCCGGACCCTCGACGATGCCGATGCTGCCGCGCACGGTCAGCTCCCGGCCCTCGATGCGGACCGGTGCCAGCAGGGCGTTCATGATCCGGGTGGCGAGTTCGTCGACCTCGCGCTGGGTGTGCGGGCCGGTGGTCAGGGCCACGAACTCGTCGCCGCCGAGCCGGGCCACCATCTCGCCGGGCGCGGTGGCGCAGGACTGGAGCCGGTCGGCGATCTCCACCAGCAGCCGGTCACCGGCCGCGTGGCCGAGGCTGTCGTTGATGGTCTTGAAGCCGTCCAGGTCGAGGTAGCACAGGCCGAAGCGCTGGCCGGGCCCGGCGCCGAGCGCCTTCTCCAGGCGTTCGAAGAACAGGGTGCGGTTGGGCAGCCCGGTGAGCGCGTCGTGGGTGGCCTCGTAGCGCAGCCGCAGATTGAGCAGCCGGCGTTCGGTGGTGTCCTCCATCAGCGCGAGCTGGTACTGCGGGTTGCCGTCGGGGTCGCGCAGCAGGGAGACGGTGAGATTGGTCCACAGGACCGTTCCGTCGGGCCGGTAGAAGGCCTTCTCCACGTGATAGTGCTCGCGCTGGCCGCCCACGAGTTCGTCGTAGAGCCGCCACACATGGGGGGCGTCCTCGGCGTGCGTCCAGTCCTTGACGTTGCGACCGCGTATGTTCTGCTCCCCGCCGCCGAACATCCGCGTCAGGGCGGCGTTGGTCTCCAGGACATTGCCGTCGAGGTCGGCGATGCCGACGCCTATGGCGGCGCCCTCGAACACCGCGCGGAAGCGGGCCTCGCTGGCGTGCAGGGCCTGGGCGACCACGCCTTGGGCGCGCAACGCGGCCTGCGCGATGGACTCCTGCTCGGCGAGGGTGCGGGCGCGCAGGGCGTGCGCGAATCCGGCGGCCATGGCGTGCTGGATACGGGAGGAGCGGGCCCGCAGATCGTCGCGGGGCCCGTCGTCGCCGCAGTAGAGCACCAGATAGGCGTCCACGCAGTCGAGGGTGCGGCTGAGGGCCTCGGGGTCGGTGCAGTGCGCGTCGACCAGGGCGGCGCCGAGGGCACGGGCCTCGGCCGCGTCGTACGTCCGCGCGCGCAGTGCCTCGCTCATCCGGCGGGCGAGCGGCAGCAGTTGTTCCTCGAACTCGGGGCGGGTCAGCGCGGTCGGGGAGACGGGGAACACCGCCCGGCTCCAGATCGTCGCGAACCGGCGCAGCCGGTCCTCCGGCCCGTCCGGCTCCGCGCTCACGCCGTACGTCCCACGCCGGCGAATCCGGAGAACGCGTAGGGATCCTCGTCCTCCGGTGCGGTGTCCGGGCGCCAGGAGGCCGTCTGCACCAGTCCGGGTTCCACCATGTCGTACCCCTCGAAGAACCGCGCGACCTCGTCGCGCGAGCGCATGATCAGCGGGTTGCGAATGTCCTTGTATACGTCGACCACGCCGCCGGCCCGCTCCGGTGGCATGGGTATTCCCTCGTACGAGGCATGGGTGATGACCAGCAGGCTGCCGGGCGCGAGGGCGTCGCGCAGCTGGGCCACCGCCGCGTACGGGTCGTCGGAGTCCTCCACGAAGTGCAGGACCGCGACGAGCATCAGGGCCACCGGCCGCTCCAGGTCGAGCAGCCGCCGCACCTCGGCACTGCGCAGAATCTCCAGGGGCTTGCGCAGATCGGCCCCGACCACGCCCGCGTCGGGGTTGCCGTCGAGCACCTGCCTGCTGTGCGCGACGGCGACCGGGTCGTGGTCGACATAGACCACGGGGGCGCCGGGACAGGCGTTCTGGGCCACCTCGTGGACATTGCCGAACGTCGGAATGCCGGAGCCGATGTCGAGGAACTGGGTGACGCCCTCGGCGACGGCGAAGCGGACCGCGCGGCGCATGAAAGCGCGGTTGGCCTGCATGATCTTCGGAAGTCCCGGCAGGAACTCCATCGCCTTGCGGGCCGCTTCCCGGTCGACCTCGAAGTTGTGCGAACCGCCCAGGTAGTAGTCGTAGATACGCGAAACGCTCGGCACCGAGATGTCGATGCTCCGTGGTGCCCAGGCGGGACGCTCCATGTATCTCTCCAGGCGTTGGCGATCCGGTGTTCGAGCTGAGGCTACTGATCGCCCGCCAAAGGAGCGAGCCGAAACGGAAATTGACCATCCGTTCCCGGTCACACTGCCGCTGGCACATGCCGTGCGCGTGAGGTGACGGGGCCTCACGAAAAGTATCGGAGACGTTTCGCTGGGTGCCGAAACGGGGTCCCGGTTTTCGAACACGCCGAAGCAGTCCATCTCCCCTGGAAAACGTTTCCGTCGGGAATCGCCCGTCGGGAATCGTTTTGCGGAACGCGGGGTGATGGACTGCCCGGAATGTGCGGCTCCGCGGCGGGAGCCTCGCGGCTACTCCTTGCCGGGGGCGCCGATCGGCTTTCCGTCGGGGGCGACCGCGTACCAGGTGCCGCCGACGCCCTGGCCGTTGGTGTCGCCGGGGGCCCGGTCACCGGCGAAGGTGTAGATGGGCCAGCAGTTGACCGTCTGCTGCTTGGTGCCGTCGGGGCGGGTGAAGCTCATCAGGCCCTCCTTCTGCACGCCCTCGGTGTCATTGGTGGCGACCGGGGCGACGACGGGCCACTTCTCCAGGCAGTCGCCGGTGCAGGCGGAGACCGGCTCGGGCCAGGCCTCGTCCTTCAGGAAGCGGTAGACGGTCATGCCGTTCTTGTCGACGACGTGCTCCCCGAGTTCGGGGTCCTCCCGGGTGGACAGTCCGGGCAGCACGGCCAGTTGGGCCTTCCTGCCGTCGGGCGCGAGCGCGAACCATGTGCCGTTGACGCCCTGGCCCTCGGTGTCGCCCGGGTTGACGTCCTTGGCGTACCGGTACGCCGGCCAGCCGCCGACGGTCAGCTGCTTGGTGCCGTCGGGGCGGGTGATCTCGCCGAGCAGTTCGGCGTCGACGCCCTCCCCGGCGCCGGCGTCGTCCGACGGGACCGGCGGCCATGCCGTGGCGCAGTCGCCGTCGCAGTTGGTCTTGGGGGGCTCGGCGGTGTCCTGGTCGAAGCGGTAGAGCGTACGGCCGTCGGCGTCGGTGAGGACATCGCCGAGTTCCGCGTCGGCGGTGACGGCGAGCTGTCCCGCGGGGGTGTTCGGTACGGCGGCCTCCTGACCGGCCTGGGCGTCGACGCCGCTTCCGGCGCCGGGGGTCCCGTATCCCGGCGCGGGCGCGGTCGCACCCACGTTCTGGCTGGCCGACCGACCCGCGCCGTCCTGACCGCACGCCGTCGTCAGCGCCAGCACGGCCACAGCGCTCGCCACGAGAGAGGCGCTCCGCCAGGTTTTCATCGTCAACTCCCCATCATCACCCCGAGATTGCGGCACCCTGCTCCGCCACCGCACGACCAGGGGTACGGGGGCGGCGGCACGCCCGTTCAAGACCGAGCGGGATTTCTTTCCGCGGCCTGTGAGGGGAGAGCAGCGGAGGGGGCGTCCGGGGACAGCGCGGGACGCCGGGGGGACGGCTGCGGCAGGCCCGGCGAGCGGATGCGGGGCGCCCGGGGGAGTGGATGGGGGACGCCCGGGGAGTGGATGCGGGACGCCCGCAGGACAGCGCGGGACGCCCAGGGACGGCTACGGCACAACCCACGAGCGGACGCGAGACGCCCACAGGGTCAAGGCAGGACACCCCGGCAGCGGACACGGGACGCCCGGAGGAGAGTACGGAACGTCCTGAGCTGCGGCAGGCCGCCCGGCGAGCAACTGCGGCGCGCCCGGAGGATGGTGTGGGGCGCCCGGGGAGTGGAAGCGGTGCCTCCCCCCGAGCGGACGCGGGGCGCCCGGGGACCCGATGAGGGCGTCAGGCGAGCGGACGCGGGACGCCCCGGCAGCGGACGCGTGACGCCCGATGGTGAGTACGGGACGTCTCGGGCTGCGGCAGGCCGCCCGGCGAGCAACTGCGGGACACCCGGAGAACGGTGCGGGACGCCCGGGGAGTGGAATCGGTGCCTTCCCCCGAGCGGACGCGGGGCGTCCGGCGAGCAACTGCGGGGCGGTGGGGGACAGCGCGGGACACCCAGGGGGCTGCGGAACGCCCGGCGAGCGGGGCGTGAGGCGCCCGGGAGCGGACGCGGGGCGCCCGAGAGCCGATGCGGGATGTCCGGGGACAGCGCGGGACGGCTGCGGCAGGTCCGGCGAGCGGATGCGGGGGGTCCGAGGAGCGGATGCGGCAGGTCCGGGGGGACGTCGAGCCTGGCTTCCCGGGTTTCGGGGGTTCAAACCTTCCGGCCGCAATATCCCTCCTTCGGGGCAATCCCCGGGTACCCGGGCGTGCCGTTTGCCGGGGGCACTCATGATCTGCGTCGTGCATGGACCCGAACGGACCCGATCCGCCGTCGCCACCAGGGCGTTGGCCGTGCTGTCGCTGACCTGGGCGCTGGCCGGCGCGCCCGCCGGTCCGGCCGCAGCGCACTCCTGCGCCTGGGCCTCGACCGGACCGGGCGGCATCGACGCCGTGGCGGTCGCCGGGAGCGGCGGCCGGCTCATACCGCTGACGTGCCCGACGCCGACGCCGACACCGACACCCACACCGACCCCTACGCCAACACCCACCCCGACGCCGACACCCACGCCGGTGCCCACGCCCCCTCCCCCCGTGCCGAAGCCTCCCCCGCCGTCCCCGCTCCCCCCGCCGCCCGAGCCCAAGCCCACCCCGACCCCGGAGCCGCCGCCCCCGCCACCACCCCCGCCGAGGCCCGCCCCCGCGCCGCCGCCTCCCCCGCCACCACCTCCACCGCCCCCTCCCCCGCCGCCTCCGGCGCCCGCGCCCGCGCCCCGCCCCACGCCCACTCCGACCCCGAGCCCGACCCCCACACCCACCCCGCGGCCCTCCCCCACGCCGGTGAGCTATCCGCCGTACCGGCCCGCGACCCATCAGCAGGCCACCCACGGCGGCACCTCGCCGCTCACCTTCGTCCTGCTCATCACCGTGCCCGCGGTGCGCGCCGTAGCCGCGCTGCGACCGCGCTGACTCTGGAGGCATCCCTTGCCGGAATGGCTTGTTCTCACTCTCGCGATGCTGGCCGCCTGCGCCTTGGTGGTCGCCATCACGCTGGTCCGCAACCGCGCCGCGTCCGACGACGAGGACCCCTCCGAGACCCCGGACGTCATCGAGTACATGACGATGTGGATCGGCGTCGTCTACGCGATCGTCCTGGGCCTGGCCATCGCGGGGGTCTGGGAGGCCCGCAACATCGCCCAGGACCACGTCCGCGCCGAGGCGCAGGCGCTGTACGAGATCTCCGAGCGGGTACGGGTCTATCCGGCCGAGGCACGGGACCGGATCCGGGACGATGTCAATACCTATGTCGGACACGTCGTCGACACCGAGTGGAAGACGATGGCCGACGAGGGGAAGATCACGGAGCGCGGCGACGAGCTGATGGCCCGTATCCGCTCCGATGTCACCGACTACCAGCCGGGCAACGACTTCGAGGCGCAGGCGTACCAGCCGCTGCTCGACCAGGTGACCGCCGCCTCCCAGGCCCGTAGCTCCCGCGCCGACTCCCTGGGGGCGACCATGCCGGGGGTGGTGTGGTTCGGGCTGATCGCCGGAGCCGTCATCACCGTCGGCATGGTGCTGGCACTCCAGATCCGCCGCACCTTCCGCGAACTCGTCCTCGCCGGGCTGTTCTCCGCGCTGATCGCCTTCCTGCTCTTCCTCATCTGGGACTTCGACGCCCCCTACAGCCGGGGCGTCACGGCGTCCGCCGAACCGTTCCTCAATCTGTTCCCGGGCATCGGGGACTGACGGACTGACGGACCGCCGGGGATTCACCGGGGGCGTCGCCACGCCGGGCCCATCCCCCGGCCGTACCAACCGAGTCCCTCCAGCGGCCCAGCCGTATGCCCCATTCGCACGACTGCGTTCGCGCGCCTGTGCGGATCTTCCTAGCGTTTCGGTTGTCGAGGTGCATTTCTGGCGCCGGCGGAACAGGTCCGCGGCTGCTCCTCGGGGACCCGGAGGATTCACCATGCGCGCGATACGCGTCGGCTCGGCCGCACTGCTGGCCGTCAGCGCCCTTGCTCTCACCACCCCCGTCGCACAGGCGCGTGGTGAGGAGGAGTCCCGGCTGCGGGTCTCGGTGGCCCCCCGGACCATCGCCGCCGGAGGCCGGGTCAGTCTGCGGGCCGAGGGCTGCGAGCGCGAGGTGCGGGTCTCCTCGGGCATCTTCGACGATGTCACCATCTCCCGGGGCCGGGGCAGCGTCGAGGCCACCATCGACCGCGAGGCCAGGAAGGGCGCGGTCTACGAGGTGAAGTTCCACTGCGGCACCTTCTGGGAGACCGCCGAACTCACCGTCGCCGAGGGCCGCCACGACTCCTCGTACGACGACGGCTACTCCGACTACTCCGGCTACTCCGACTCCGGGTATCCGGAGCGCGGTGTGCACGCGGGTGAGGGCGGTTCCTTCGCCGGGTTCGACATCAAGGAGATCGGCCTCGGGCTCGCGCTGATCGCCGGCTCGGTCGGGGCCGCGTACCACTTCTCCCGCCGGTCCGCCGGGGAGAGCGGCTGACGCCTCCCGCACCGGCAGGGCTTCGCCCCGGATTCCCGTCGCGGGTCCGGGGCGAAGCCCTGTTCATGTGCGTCCGGCGTGCGTCTCACGTGCGTCTCTCGGGCGTCTCTCGAAGGGGGTGAGAGGTGGCGGGGCGGGCGGGTCAGAAACGCTTCTCGGCGCGGCGGCGCATCCAGAACACGCCGCCGCCCAGCAGGGCCGCCCCGACCAGGCCGCCCCCGATCGCCATGTCGGTCGGCGTGGCGCCGTTGGTGCTGCTGCCGCCGAGGCCGCCGCGCACACCGCCGATGACGGTGAAGGCACGCGGGCGGGTCAGGGTGGCGCCGTCGCAGTTGACGTGGATGTCGTAGTTGCCGGGGCGGGCGTCGCGGTGCACGGTGGCGCGGCCCCTGGCCGGTTCCGCGGCGCCGCGGGTGGGAGTGAGGGTGGTCGGGCGGAAGGCCCGCGAGGAGGCGGTGCCGCCGTTGCGGCAGCCGTCGACCGTGATGGTCAACTGCCCGCCGCGGGCGATGACCTGGGGCCTGGCGACGATGTTGCTGGGGCCCCGATCGCGCCGGTCCCCGAGACCGCCTCGATCGGAGACCTCGCCCCGGTCACCGAGGCCGTCACCGCCGAGTCCGCCCCGGTCGGCGAGTTCGTCCCCGCCGCCCAGGCCACCCCGGTCGGCGAGTACGCCCCCGTCATCGAGTCCGCCCCGGTCCTCAAGGACCGTGTCGTCCCTCACGCCCGAGTCGTCCGCGAGGCCGCCTCCTTGACCGGGACTCTCCCAGGCGACGGCCGCGGGGGCGGCGAGCCCCACGACGGCGACCGCGGCGACCGAGGCCGCCAGGGTTCTGGCAGTACGCATGTGATCCTCCGCGGAAGGCGCCCCGGGATCCGTTTCCGGTCTTTGAGCGAGATAGCACCTCCCAGATAGACCCTCAGATGCCGTGCGCACACGCGCATTTCGGCGATGGTCCGTCCTGGTGAGGCAACACGCCGGGGGAAAACCGCGCAATCGGATATTGCCGCAGGTCACGGACCGTCAGAAAATTCCTGCTCGCGCCGACTCGGATGGCTCACCGGGAAAGGGCCGGGACCACCCGTTCGCATCTGTCCCCGCGCCGGTTTCCGCCCCGGCACTTAGCGTTTTCCCCATGCGCGACTGACGCGGCGACGGCCGCGTCGAGAGGGGATGGCGAATGTCTGCTTCCGAGCTGGCCGAGCTGGCGGAAGAGGAGGAGCGGCGCAAGCGGCGCGCCCCCTGGGGCGTGATAGCGCTCGTGCTGCTCACCGGGCTCGCGCTCATCCGCAACGGTTCGGGGGAGTTCGACGAGGGCCCGCCGCAGCCCGCGTCCGCCGCGGCGGAGACCCGTACGGTGCCCGGCGCCACCTTCGGCAAGGAGCTGTCACCGCTGCCCTACGCGATCCCGGACCGGGTGCGGATCCCGGCGATCCAGGTGGACGCGCCGATGATGCCGGTGGGTCTGGACGCGGCGGGCTGGGTGGACGCGCCACCGCCGGAGGACCCCAATCTCGCCGGATGGTTCACCGGTGCGGTCTCCCCCGGGGAGAAGGGCACGGCCGTGGTCGTCGGCCATGTCGACAACAGCCAGGGGCCCGCCGTGTTCTACGGGCTCGGCGCGCTGAAGCAGGGAAATCACGTCGAGGTGGCCCGCCGGGACGGAAAGACCGCGGTGTTCGAGATCTACGGCATCGAGGTGTTCGAGAAGAACAACTTCCCCGGCGACCGGGTCTATGCCTCCAAGGGCACCGCTGAATTGCGGGTCATCACCTGCGGCGGCGGTTTCTCCCAGCAAAATGGCTACGACGGTAATGTCGTCGTCTTCGCCCGCCTGGCCGAGGTCCGCTGACCGGATCCCGGCCGGGCGGGCCGCCCGTCATGCGGGGTGCCGGCGGGGCACGGTGATGTGGTAGCCCGCGTCCAACAATTGCGGCAGATAGTCCCGCAGCGCCTGCACGCTCTGCGAGCGGTCGCCGCCGGCGTCGTGCGAGAGCACCACGACGCCGGGTCCGGCGCCCTCGTGGACCCGCTCGACGATCGTGTGGGTGCCGGGGGTGGTCCAGTCGAGGGTGTCGACCGTCCAGGCCAGTGGCTCCATGCCGAGTTCCGCGCCGAGCTGGAAGGCGGCCCGGTTCCAGGCGCCGTAGGGCGCGCGGAACCAGCGCGGCCACTCGCCGACGGCCTCCTCGACGGCCTCGCAGGTCCCTTCCATCTCGCTGCGGATGGCCGACCGGCCGAGCGAGGTCAGCAGCGGGTGGGACCAGGTGTGGTTGCCGATGACGTGACCGGTGTCGGCCATCCGCTCCAGCAGGCCGCGGTTCTCCACGACCATCTCCCCGCACACGAAGAACATCGCGGGGACGTCGTACGCGGCGAGGGTGTCGAGGATGTCCGGGGTGTAGCGGGGGTCGGGGCCGTCGTCGAAGGTCAGCACCATGGTGCGGCCGATGGTGTCCACGCTCAGCAGCGGTTCGGTGCGCACGGGGAGGCGGCGGGGGGCGGTACGCGGCGCGCCGTGGCCGGTGAGCGGCTGGAGGCGGTAGGCGGACGGTTTCTGCGGAACGCGTGCCGGGGCCGCCGGCGGGCCGGGCGCGGAGGGGGCGGGTTCGCCGCCGGAGCGCAGGGAGAACAGGCCCGCCGTACCGGCCGCGCCGAGCGCGGCGAGAGTGCCCAGGAGTGCTCGGCGGCGGGTGAGGAACTGATCCTTCGTCATGACTCATGGGTCGCCCAGTGGGGGCCTGGCGCACCGTAGCGACACCGGGGTGGTGGGGGGATTGCACCCGGGTGGACCAGTCGGCTGGGCTGATCGGGCGGGTGGGGTGCCAGGGGTATGGGGGTGGGTGCGGCGCCGTTGAACAAGGGCGTCACTGTGAGCCATGTGTCCAGCGGACCAAGGGGAACGGGAGGGTCTCTCTGATGGTTCGGTCCGTGAGGAACATGATCAGGCGGTCCACTCCGATGCCCAGGCCGCCGGTGGGGGGCATGGCGTATTCCAGGGCCGTCAGGAAGTCCTCGTCGAGTTCCATGGCTTCCGGGTCGCCGCCCGCCGCGCGGAGGGACTGGGCGGTGAGGCGGCGGCGCTGTTCGACGGGGTCGGTGAGTTCGGAGTAGGCGGTGCCGAGTTCGGTGCCGAAGGCGACCAGGTCCCAGCGTTCGGCGAGGCGTGGGTCGGTGCGGTGCTGCCGGGTGAGCGGGGAGACGTCGGTGGGGAAGTCCTTGTAGAAGGTCGGGAAGCGGGTGCGCTCCTCGACCAGTCGCTCGTACATCTCCAGGATGATGTCGCCGTGGCCGTCGTCGGCGGTGTACGGGACGTGGGCGCGGTCGCAGTGCCGGTGCAGGGCGGGCAGTTCCGTGTCCGGGGTGATCTCCTCGCCCAGGGCCTCGGAGAGGGCGTCGTGGACGGTCCTGACGGGCCAGGGCCCGGAGATGTCGTACTCCTGGCCGTCCTTGCGGGCGACGGGGTGGCCGAAGGCGGCGGTGGCGGCGGCCTGGATCAGTTCTCGGGTGAGGTCGAGCATCACGTCGTAGTCGGCGTACGCCTGGTAGGCCTCCAGCATGGTGAATTCGGGGTTGTGTTTGTGGGAGACGCCCTCGTTGCGGAAGGTGCGGCCCATTTCGAAGACCTTCTCCAGGCCGCCGACGCACAGGCGTTTCAGATACAGCTCGGGGGCGATGCGCAGGTAGAGGTCGAGGTCGTAGGCGTTGCTGTGGGTGGTGAAGGGGCGGGCGTTGGCGCCGCCGTGGATCTGCTGGAGCATCGGTGTCCCGACCTCCAGGTAGCCCCGGTCCAGCAGGCCCTGGCGCAGGGCCTGGACGGCGGTGGAGCGGGTGCGGACCACCGACCGTGCCTCGGGGCTGGCGATCAGGTCGACGGAGCGCATGCGGACCTTGGTCTCGGGGTCGGTCAGGCCCCGGCGTTTGTCGGGCAGCGGGCGCAGGCATTTGCCGGTGAGCCGCCAGGAGGTGACGAAGACGGTCGCCTCGCCGCTGTCGCTGGTGCCCGCGCGGCCGGTGGCGGTGATGTGGTCGCCGATGTCGGTGTCCGCGCGGAAGGCGGCGAGGGCGGGCCCGCAGCCGTCGCGGGTGAGGGCGAGCTGGTGGTCGCCGGACCAGTCGCGCAGGGTGAGGAAGAGGATGCCGCCGAAGTCGCGGACCCGCATGATCCGGCCCGCGACGGTCACCTCCCCGGTGGCGGGCAGGTCGGCGAGGGCATGGGTGCGGGGCGGGACGCCGACGGGGTAGGGGTCGGTGCCCTCGGCACGCAGCCGGTCGAGCGTGCGGTGGCGCAGCCGGATCTGTTCGGGGAGGGCGGCCAGCGGGTCGCCGGGGCCGGTCCCGTCGCCCGTGCCGGGGGCGAGCGGGGGCAGGGCGGCGAGGGCGGCCGGGCGCCGGCCGTCCTTGGGGTGGCCCTTGCGCCAGAGCTTGCGCAGGGAGGGTACGGAGACGAAGCCCTCGGCGATGCCGGACGCCAGGCCGATCCGGGCGAGGGAGGCGGCCTCGCCCCAGCAGATGAAGCGCGGGTACCACTCGGGGTGGTACTTGGCGTTGGAGCGGTAGAGCGCCTCCAGCTGCCACCAGCGTGAGAAGAACAGCAGCAGGCCGCGCCAGAGCCGCAGCACCGGTCCGGCGCCGATCCGGGCGCCCTCCTCGAACACCGAGCGGAACACGGCGAAGTTGAGCGAGATCCGGCGGACGCCGAGCCGGGGGGCGGCGGCGCACAGCTCGTCGACCATGAACTCCATGACGCCGTTGGGCGCGGAGCGGTCGCGGCGCATCAGGTCCAGGGAGACCCCGTCGCGGCCCCAGGGCACGAAGGAGAGCAGCGCCAGCAGCTTGCCGTCCGCGCCGAGCGCCTCCACCAGCAGACAGTCGCCGTCGGCGGGGTCGCCGAGCCGGTCCAGGGCCATGGAGAAGCCGCGTTCGGTCTCGGTGTCCCGCCAGGCGTCGGCCTTGTCGACGAGGTCGCGCATCTCGTCGTCGGTGAGGTCGGCGTGGCGGCGGATGCGGCTGGTGGCGCCGGTGCGGCGGACCCGGTGCACGGCCTGCCGGGCGACCCGCATCTCCCGGCCGTCCAGGTCGAAGGCGGCCACGGACAGGATCGCCTCGTCGCCGAGCTGGAGGGCGCCGAGCCCGGCGCGGGCGAACGCCTTCGCGCCCTCCTCGGAGGCGCCCATGACGGCGGGCGCCCAGGCGTGCCGGCGGGCCCGGTCCAGCCAGACGGCGATGGCGTGCGGCCAGGCCTCCCGGTCGCCGACCGGGTCACCGCTGGCCAGGCAGACACCGGCCTCGACGCGGTAGGTGACGGCGGCCTTGCCGCTGGGTGAGAAGACGACGGCCTTGTCCCGGCGGGTGGCGAAGTAGCCGAGCGAGTCCTGGGCGCCGTACGCCGCGAGCAGGGCGCGGATCCGGGCCTCCTCGTCGTCGTGCAGGGCGGCTTCCAGGCGCTGGGAGCGGAACAGCGCGGCGGCGGCGTTGAGCAGGGCGAGAGCGCCGAAGAGGCCGAGCAGGAAGGCGAGCTGACGGGGTGGGCGGCCGTCGAAGGCACCGGGGCCGATCAGGCCGCCGCACACCCGGTCGGCGGCCCAGGCCAGGCGCTGGCTCTGCGGCAGGGTGCCCGGGAACAGCTCCACCAGGCCCCAGCCGGTCAGGGTCGCCACCACGATCCCGGCGATCAGGACGGCGAGCGCCCGCCACACCGCGCCCCGGCGGGAGGCGGCGTAGAACTCGTCCCTGGCGGTGATCAGCAGGACCAGGGCGAGGGCGCACACGATCAGCGAGGCCAGCGAGGCGGAGTACATGCCGAGCGTCACGGCGAAGGCGTCGGTCAGGATCAGCAGGCCGAGATAGACGACGACCAGCCACCAGGCGACCTTCTTGCGGGCGGCGGTGGCGGCGGCCAGCAGGAAGAGGAAGACGGCGTAGGCGAGGTTGGCGCTGACCGGGACGATCACCGCGTCCAGGACGTCCACCACCGGGCGCAGCGGGATGCGCAGCGGGGGGATCAGGGCGAGCAGGGCGGAGAGCAGTCCGAGCGCGCCGAAGAAGACGGCGAAGCCTTCCGGGACCCTGCCGAGCGCTCCGCCTCCGGGCCGCCCGCCGTCTCCGTCCGGTGCCGTCCGGGGCGGTACGGCGTCCTGGGTCGCGCTCATGCCCTCGACTCTAGGAAGCCCGCGCCCGCCTCGCGCGTCGGCGGCGCCCGGCGGCGACCCGTGGAACGTGGAAAGGGGACGGCGTGCGACCGGCGGCCGGAGCGGGGGTGTCCGATAGCCTCGGGGCGTGACGGAACAGGAATCCAGACCGTTCGAACAGTTCGAGCGCGGCACGGACGGACCGAGGGTCATCGTCGTCGGGGTGGACGGCTCCGATTCCTCGCTGCGGGCCGCCGCGTACGCCGGGGGGCTGGCCCGTCGGCAGCGCGCGCTGCTGGCGGTGGTGTACGTGCAGCCGATGCTGGTGGCGGGGGCGGCGCTGGGGGCTCCGGTCGCCGACACCACCGGGGAGATCGCGGAGGATCTGGTGGCGCAGATCCGGGAGGCCACCGAGCGGGCCAAGGGGATATTCGATGTGCGCTGGGAGTTCCACACGTTTCGCGGGGACGCGTACAGCGGGCTGGTGAAGGCGGCGGACGACTTGAAGGCGGACGCGGTGGTGGTCGGTGCGTCGGAGCGGGCCGGGCATCGGATCGTGGGGTCCGTGGCGGTCCGGCTGGTGAAGGCGGGGCGGTGGCCGGTGACGGTGGTGCCGTAGGACGGTGGGGCGGGGGGCGGGGGTCTCTGCGGGGTTGCGGTGAGGTGCCGGGTGCGGGTGTGCGGGTGTGCGGGTGTGCGGGTGGCTGGTCGCGCGGTTCCCCGCGCCCCTTTGGGACGCTTCACGCCCCGTCGTGCGGGTCACTCCCCCATCGTCAGTCCGTTCTCCGCGGCGCCCTGGCTGAGCACCACCTCGCGGATCTGGTCCCGTACGGAGGTCAGGTCGGCGCCCTGACGGATCGCCTGGTTGAGGTTGACCACGCGGCCCGCGTCGATGTCGTACAGCTGGGGGATGAACTCCGCCTTGCTCACCTCCCAGCGGGCGCCCTTGCGGGTGGGTGGGGAGAAGGTGAAGCGGCCGAGGGTGGACTGGTTGCCGCGCGGGTCGAAGTCGCCGTCGAAGTTGAACATCTCGCCCGCGACCTGGTCGCCCATCCCGTAGATCACCCAGGTGCCGTTGACCTTCTGGTACGCCTGCGGGACATGGGCGTGGGTGCCGAGGATCAGGTCGATGTCGGGTCGGCCCTTGGTACGGGACGCGGTGAGCCGGTCGGCCAGGGTGAACTGCCGCTCGTCCGGGTCGTCCTGCCACTCGGTGCCCCAGTGCAGGGAGATGACGACCACCTCGGCACCGGCCCGGCGGGCGGCGCGGGCGTCGGCGACGATCCGGGCCTCCTCCATCGGCGCGACCGCCCAGGGCTGTCCGGGCGGGAGCGCGATGCCATTGGTGCCGTAGGTGTAGGCGAGGTGGGCGACCTTCGCCGTGCCCGCGTCGTAGCGGGTGGCGGTGCGGGCCTCGGCCGCACTGCGGGCGCTGCCGGCGTGCCGGACGCCCGCGCGGTCGAGGGCGTCGAGGGTGCGGGCGACGCCTTCGGCGCCGTCGTCGAGGCTGTGGTTGGAGGCGGTGGAGCAGCCGTCGTAGCCGGTCCGGGCCAGGCCCGAGGCCACCTCGGGCGGGGATTTGAAGCTGGGGTAGCCGGTGTAGTCGCCGTCCTCGCCGTAGACCGTCTCCATGTGACACAGCGCCAGATCGGCGCGGGCGACGACCGGCCGGATCCCTTCGAACATCGGGGCGAAGTCGTATCCGCCGCCGACCGCGTCGTAGTGGGCGCGGGCGATGACCGATTCGTGCGGGAGGACATCGCCGGAGGCGACGAGGGTGAAGCCCCGGGGGGCGGCGGACGGGGCCGGCTGTCCGGTCCGTTCGCCCGGTCCCCGCTGCTGGGCCTGGCAGGCGGCTCCCGCGGCGAGTACGACCGTGAGGGCAAGGGCCACCTGCCGACTGCGTGCGATCATCTCTGGTCACCTCACTGTGGGCCTATTTTCATATGAATAGGTACGAAGGTGGGCACTCCCCCAAACAGCCTCGGCGCCTGCGGTAACCGTTCGTCGTACCGTTCGCCGACGCGTTCGACCGTCCGCCGCAGGACCGTGTGCGTCCTCTGGGCCGATCGGGCCCCCTGCGATGCCATACGCGCATGACGGCCGCAACCACCCCGGTGACCGGGACCCACGGGACGACGACCGCCGAGCACGAACTCGCCGCCTTGCAGCGCGAGCACGGCCGGCCCCTCTTCGCGCTGCTGCTGCGGCTCAGCGACGGGGACCGGCAACGGGCCGAGGACCTCGTCCAGGAGACCCTGGTGCGCGCCTGGCAGCACCCCGAGGCGCTGCGCACGGACGCCTTCGACTCCGTACGGCCCTGGCTGCTGACCGTGGGGCGGCGGCTCGCCATCGACGCGCGGCGGGCGCGGCAGGCCCGGCCGCCGGAGGTCGGTGACGCGGTCCTGGAGAACGCGCGGGTGATCGCCGATCACGCCGAGCGCTCGGCCGCCACGGTCGATGTCCGCGAGGCTGTGAAGACACTCACTCCGCAGCACCGTGAAGTCCTGGTGCTGGTGTATTTCCAGGGGGCGAGTGTGGCGGAGGCCGCGGCGGCGCTCGGCGTCCCGCCCGGTACCGTGAAATCGCGCGCGTACTACGCGCTGCGCGCCCTGCGGAGGGTGCTTCCGGGATATGCGACTGACCTGCGCTGAAACCGACTGCTGGGTCAAGCTTTCGCAAAGCGCCTTGCTGAGTACCCCGGTTGAGTAATCGGCTGTCCTCATCCGTGTTCCGGATCGGGGGCCGGATGCCCGGTGGGGCCCTGGCCGCCCGGCCGGGCCCGGCTGGACGTGGCCGACGCGCGCGCACCGGAGGAAGGCAGGAAGGGATGCTGTACAGAGGTCATCAGAGCACGGACGGCACCGACGGCGGAGAACTCACCGTCCCCATGGCGTGGTTGTACGCCGAGTACATCGCCGACGAACTGCTGCGGACCGGCGACCTCATGCCGCCGACGTCGTTCGAGTTCCGGGCCGGGCGGGACGCGCTCGCGCTCACCGTCTTCCTCTCGGACACCGACGGCGAGCTGTCCGGCATCAGGGTGGTCACCCAGCTGGAGACCTGGCTGTCCCTGACCGCGTACGACCAGCCCTGGCAGGACTGGGTGCGCGAGCGGCTGGAGCAACTGGCCGAGGAGACGGCCGCGTCGGGGCATCCCGCGCCCGATCTGGAGCTGGCCGAGGCGGCCTGGCGCTGGCTCCAGGAGACCGAGCTGCTCGCCCCCGACCTGAACGCCGTGCCCGGCGGGGGCGCGCCGGCCGGCGAGGACGAGGGGCCGAAGGTGTGGACACCGGCGTGGCAGCTGGGGCTGCCGCTGGGGCATCTCGCGATCCATCTCTTCTAGGCCTCTTCCCTCCCCCGGCGGCCTGCCTCCGGGGGCCTGTGACATGGGTGTTCGGGCGTTCCGGACTCGGCCGTGGATCCCGCCGATCCATGGCCCGGACCGCTCCGGACCCCTGGTCACGATTCCGTGGGCGGCTTGAGTGATTCGGCGGTGCGGTGCGTACCGGTGGGAGCAACGAGTGAGCAGCGAGTGACTCCACCCGCACCCAACGGCACGAGGATTCGGCATGAGGTCCCTGGAACGGCATCGCGACGTCGCCGCGTACGCGCTCGGCGTGCTGAACGAGGCGGATGCCTTCCGCTTCGAGGACCACCTCATGGAGTGCCCGCTGTGCGCCGCACGGGTGACCGAGTTCGGGCCGGTCTCGCGCCAGCTGATGCTCTATCGCCGGGCCACCCCGCGTGCCGTCCACCCGCTGACCGGTCCCGGCCCCCGGCTGCTGGACCGGCTGCTCGCCGAGGTGGCGCTCCGGCGGCGGGCCGGACGCCGGCGGGCGCGGTACGCGGTGGCCGCCTCGGTGGTCCTCGCGGTGGCCGGACCCGCGCTCGCCGTCCTGGCGGGCGGCGGCGCCGGGCAGCCGGTGCGGGTCGAGGCGACGGACGCGCGTTCCGGGGTCTGGGCGCGGGTCACCGCCGAGGACAGGGTGTGGGGCGGCGAGGTGGAGCTGAGGGTCAAGGACGCGGCGGGCCCACGCCCCTGCCGGCTGGTCGCCGTCGGCCGGGACGGCACGGAGGAGACAGTGACCAACTGGGCTACTCCCGGACGCGACGCCCGGCCCCACACCCTGCGCGGCGGCACGGCACTGCATCCGGACGACGTCTTGCGCTACGAGGTACGCGCGACGAACGGCGAAACGCTGGTGACGCTGCCGGGCGCCTGAGGCGGGGGCGCCGTGCGGGCGCCTGAGGCGGGGGCCGCTCTGCGGGCCACCTGACGCGGGGGCCGCCGCGCCGGGCACCCGACACGGGGGCCACCCCGCCGGGCGGGGCTACCTCAGCAGGCAGGGCATCCGGCGGTCCGCGAGAGACCTGCCGCCGGTCTGGCAGGTCGGGCAGCACTGGAGCGAGGAGTCGCCGAGGGCCACCGCGCGGGGCGCCTGACACAGGGGCCACCCCGCCGGGCCGGGCCTACCTCAGCAGGCGGGACATCCGGCGGTCCGCGAGAAGCTTGCCGCCGGTCTGGCAGGTCGGGCAGTACTGGAGCGAGGAGTCGCTGAAGGAGACCTCGCGGATGGTGTCGCCGCACACCGGGCAGGGCTGCCCGGTCCGGCCGTGCACCCGTAGCCCGCTCTTCTTCTCCGCCTTGAGCCGTCCGGCGGCGACGCCCCGTGACCGCTCCACGGCCTCGGTGAGGGTCTCGCGCAGGGCGGAGTAGAGCCGGGTGGTCTCCTCGGGGGTGAGGGACGCGGCCAGCTTGAACGGGGACATCTTGGCGGCATGCAGGATCTCGTCGCTGTACGCGTTGCCGACGCCGGCGATCAGGCTCTGGTCGCGCAATGCACCCTTGAGCTGCCGCCGCTCGTCCTTGAGCAGCGCGGCCAGTCGCCCCTCGTCGAAGTCGTCGGCGAGCGGGTCGGGACCGAGCCGGGCAATGCCGGGGACCTCCTGCGGATCGTGTACGACGTACACCGCGAGCCGCTTCTGGGTCCCGGCCTCGGTCAGGTCGAAGCCCTCGCCGGTCTCCAGGGCGACCCGCAGGGCGAGCGGGCCCTTGCCGGGCCGGGGCGGGCCGTCGGGCAGCCGGTCCCTCCAGTGCAGCCAGCCCGCGCGGGCCAGATGAGTGATGAAGCGCGGGCCGCCGCCGGTCTCCAGGTCCAGGAACTTGCCGTGCCGGTGCACCGCGACGACCTCGCGCCCCTCGATCGAGGAGAGCGGAGGGTCGTACGTCTTCAGCACGCTGATCGCGACGGGCAGCACACGGACGATCTCATGGCCGACCAGTTGCTCGGCCAGAAACCCCTTGAGCGCCTCGACCTCGGGTAGCTCCGGCATAGGTCCCAGGGTGCCACCGGGGGCACGGGGGCGCGGCCCGGCAGCGGGTTGGGGGGAGCGCCGGGCAGGGGCGGGGTGGTGTCGCGGGGTGCGGGCAGGTCCACCGGGTCACGCTGCGGCGGCGGCGCGGGTGCCGATCGGTCTACGGGCGACGGTCCGGCAGCGGCGGCGTAAGCGGAACACGGAGTCACGGCGCGGCGGCTCACCCGGAGCACAGCCCGGCCCCGGCGGGGCGGGGGTGCGGGCGGATCCACCGGGACACAGCCCCGTACCGGCACACCGGTGCTCCGCCCCACCGACCACCGACCCAGCACCCCAGCACCCCAGCACCCCAGCACCCCAGCACCCCAGCACCCCAGCACCCCAGCACCCCAGCACCCCAGCACCCCAGCACCCCAGCACCAGCGTGTCACCGCCCCCGGCGGGGCCCTGGCCGCAGCCCCGTCAGTGCCGCAGTGGGACCACGAACTCGCACCACACGCATTTGCCGCTGCCGCGGGCCTCCACTCCCCAGACGTCGGCCAGGAGGTCGACCAGCATCAGGCCGCGGCCGGAGACGCCGGACATGCCGGCCTCGCGGCGGCGGGGCAGGGCGCTGGAGGTGTCCTCGACCTCGACGCGCAGGGTGCGTTCGGTGCCGCCGAGCACCCGCAGGGTGACGATCGCGGCGCCCTCGGTGTGCATCAGGGCGTTGGTGATCAGCTCGTCCGCGACCAGTTCCACCTCGTCGGCGCGGTCCACCGCGCCCCAGGCCCGCACCGCCGCCCGGATCAGATGCCGGGCCTCGGCCAGCGCCTCGGGATCGCCGGGGGCCACCTGCTGCTGGAGCCGGCCGCCGGTCTGCGGGGCGTCCAGGCCGCGGCGGCGCAGCAGGAGCAGCGCCACATCGTCGTCGCCGCCGCGCTCCTCGGCCTCCGCGATCAGCAGATCGGCCAGTGCGCGTACGTCCTGCGGGCCGTCGGCGATGAGCGCGGTGAGCGCCTGCATCCCGTCGTCCAGGTCGGCGCCGGGCTGTTCGACCAGCCCGTCGGTGCACAGCAGCAGGGTGTGCCCGGGGTCCAGCTCGACCGTCCCGACCGGATACTCCAGCCGGCCGAACTCCGCCGACAGGCCGAGCGGCAGCCCGCCCTCGACGGACACCCGGCGGCAGCTGCCGTCGGTGGTGCGCAGCAGCGGGTCGATATGCCCGGCGCGGACCAGCTGGACCACCCCGGTGGCCAGGTCGGCCTCCGCGTAGAGGCAGGTCGCGAAGCGGTCGGTGTCCAGTTCGTGCAGGAAGACGGAGGCGCGGGCCATCACCGTGGCCGGGTTGTGCCCCTCGGCGGCGTAGGCGCGCAGCACGATCCGCAGCTGGCCCATGACGGCGGCGGCATGGGTGTCATGGCCCTGGACATCGCCGATGACCGCGCCGACCCGGCCGCCGGGCAGCGGGATCAGGTCGTACCAGTCGCCGCCGATGTCCCGGCCCTTGGCCCCCCCGATGGCGGCGGCCCGGTAGCGCACGGCGACATCGGCGCCGGGCACGCTGGGGATCGTGCGGGGCAGCATGGCCTGCTGCAACCCCTCGGCGATGTCCTTCTCCTGCTCGTAGAACATCGCCCGTTGCAGGCTCTGCGCGATGCTGCTGCCCAGCGCGACCAGGATGTCCCGCTCCTCCTCGGTGAAGCCGCGCCGGTCGCTGTAGAGCAGGCCCATCGCGCCGATCGGGCGGGCCTGGACGATCAGCGGGAGATAGGCGGCGGCCGTGATGTCGAGATCCGTGATGTGCGGCCACAGGATCGGATAGCCCTCGGCGAACTCGTCCGGCGACTCGATGAACCGCGGGACGAGCGTCCGGACCACCTCGCTCATCGGGTACGGCTCGTCTATCCGGGTGACCCGGGTGCCGGGGACGAAGCTGCCCTCGGGTCCCTCCGCGATCAGCCGGATCCGGCCCGCCTCGACCAGGCCCATCACCAGGCTGGTCGCGCCCAGGTGGGTGACGCCGTGGGTGTCCTTGAGGACGTCGATGACGTCCTGGATGGTCCGGGCGTGGGCGAGCGCGGCCGTGGTCACCTGGACGACGTTGCCCTGCCGGGGGCGTACCTCGTGCCGCGTCACCCGGCCGGCGCGCGCCGCCGGCTCCCGCAGCTCCTGGGTGGCGTCCCTGACGACCCCGACGATCCGGCTGGGCCGTCCGGCGCCGTCGCGCCGGATGTAGCCCTGGGTGTGGGTCCAGCGCAGGGTGCCGTCCCGGCGGCGGACCCGGAAGTAGGCGCCGTAGTTCTCGCTGCCGTCCTTGATGGCCTGGGTCACCAGCGCGTCCAGGCGCAGGCCCTCGTTCGGCAGGACGCGGTGCGCCAGGGACTCGGGGTCGCCGTCGAACTCCCCCGGGCGCAGGTCGAAGATCTCGAACGCCTGGGCGTCCATGTGGAAGAGCCCGGCGTCCAGATCCCAGTCGAAGGTGCCCATGCGATTGAGCGCCAGGATCGGATCCGGGTGGGCGGGCCAGTCGTCCGGGAGTGACAGGGCGCTCGCTCCCCGATCAACCATGGGCCCACCTTGTCAGGATTTGACCGATTCTTCGAGTTCTTCGAGCGGTCCGGGGGTCGGACGGGGGGCGAGTCCGCCGACCGGTACGACCCGGACGCCTGGGTGCCGCCCGGAGGGCACGGGCGGAGAGCGCGGAGGCGACAGGGACCCCGCCCGCGTCGCTGTGGTCTGCTTCACTCACCCGGGTCACCCGAGCGCCGTGGACAGCCACACACCGTGACAGCCACACACCAGTGACAGCCACACACCGTGACGGCCGCGCGCGGGCGGTCCAGGGCGTCCGGTGGCGGGCGGCAGAATGGAGAGAAGGAGCGCACGGCCGTGGACTGGTTCACCGCATCCGAGTACTGGCTGAGCCGGCTGGTCTTCCAGCGGGCGCTGGCCGCCGTGTATCTCGTGGCGTTCCTGACGGCCGCGCTCCAGTTCCGCGCGCTGATCGGGCGGCGCGGGATGCTGCCGGTCCCCCGGTTCGTCGCCCAGGTGTCTGTCCGGCAGGCGCCCAGCGTCTTCCACTTCCACTACTCCGACGGGTTCTTCGCGGGGTGGGCATGGTCCGGCGTGGCGGTGTCGGTCGCGCTGCTGGCGGGCGTGGACGCGCTGCTGCCGCTGTGGGCGGCCATGCTGCTGTGGCTGCTGCCCTGGCTGCTGTATCTGTCGATCGTCAATGTCGGCCAGACCTGGTACGCGTTCGGCTGGGAGTCCCTGCTCCTGGAGGTCGGTTTCCTGGCGGTGTTCCTCGGCAACGACGAGGTGGCCCCGCCGGTCGTCGTGCTGTTCCTGCTGCGCTGGATCCTGTTCCGGGTCGAGTTCGGCGCCGGTCTGATCAAGCTGCGCGGCGACCGCTGCTGGCGCGACCTCACCTGTCTCTACCACCACCACGAGACCCAGCCGATGCCGGGCCCGCTGAGCTGGTTCTTCCACCATCTGCCGAAACCCGTGCACCGGATGGAAGCGGCGGCGAACCACTTCACCCAACTCGTCGTCCCCGTCCTCCTCTTCACCCCGCAGCCGATCGCGTCGGCCGCCGCCGCGCTGATGATCGTCACCCAGTTGTGGCTGGTGCTCTCCGGCAACTTCTCCTGGCTGAACTGGGTGACCATCGTGCTGGCCCTGTCCGCGATCCGCTTCCCGGGCGAGGCACCGGCCGCCGTCCCCGCGGCCCCCCTCTGGTACGTGGTCGTCGTGCTCGCCGTGTCCGCGCTGCTGCTGGGCCTCAGCTACCGCCCGGCGGCCAACATGGTCTCCCCGCGCCAGGTCATGAACCGCTCCTTCGACCCGCTCCACCTGGTCAATACGTACGGCGCCTTCGGCAGCGTCAGCCGGGTGCGCCACGAGGTGGTGATCGAGGGCACGGCCGACCCCGTACCGGGCCCGGAGGCACGGTGGCGGGAGTACGAGTTCCGGGGCAAGCCCGGTGATCCCCGGCGCTGGCCGCGTCAGTTCGCCCCGTACCATCTGCGCCTCGACTGGCTGATGTGGTTCGCGGCGCTGTCGCCCGGCTATGCCGGACCGTGGTTCGGCGCGCTGGTGGAGCGGCTGCTGGAGAACGACCGCGACACCCTCAGGCTGCTGGGCCGCTCCCCCTTCCCGCCCGACGCCCCGCCCCGCTTCGTCCGCGCCCGCCTCTACCGCTACCGGTACACGACCTGGCGGGAGCTGCGGGCTACGGGCGCGTGCTGGGAGCGGACGTATGTACGGGAGTATCTGCCGCCGACCCGGCTGGACGACCGGGGGTGACGGCGACCGGCTGGACGGCCGGGGACGACGGCGACCCGGCTGGACGACCGGCGCTGAGGGCGGATCAGGGCCGTACGGCAGGCGGCCCGAGGTCGTACACCCGGGTCGCCGTGGCGTCGAAGAGGTCCGCCCGCTCGTCCTGGCTCAGCCGGGCCGTCAGTTCCCCGGCCGCCGAGACGACCTGCCCGTAGGACGCCGCCAGCGTGCACACCGGCCAGTCCGAGCCGAACATCAGGCGGGCGGGGCCGAAGGCGTCCAGGACGGTGTCGGCGTACGGGCGCAGGTCGGCGACCGTCCAGGCGGTGTGGTCGGCCTCGGTGACCATGCCGGAGACCTTGCAGACCGTGTTCGGCAGCGCGGCGAGGGTACGGACCGCCGACTCCCAGGGTTCCAGGGCACCGGAGGCTATGGGGGGCTTGCCGAGGTGGTCGAGGACGAAGGTGAGGCCGGGGTGGTCGGCGGCGGCCTTGGCGGCGGCCGGGAGCTGGCTCGGCCGGACCAGCAGGTCGTAGACGAGTCCGGCGTCGGCGACCGCCGCGAGGCCCCGGCGGACGTCGGGGCGCAGCAGCCAGTCCGGGTCGGGTTCGCCCTGCACCTGGTGGCGGATGCCCTTGAGGCGGTCGCCGCCCGGGAGCGCGCGGAGCCGGGCGAGGTCGTCGGCGATGCCGGGGGCGGTGAGGTCGGTCCAGCCGACGACTCCCGCGATCAGTTCGTGCGCGGCGGCGAGGGCGAGGAACTCCGGGGTCTCCTCGGCGACGGTGATCGTCTGGACCAGGACCGTGCGGTCGATCCCGGCGGCCTCTGCTTCGGGCCGCAGATCGGCGACCGTGAAGTTCCGTCGCAGCGGCGCCAGCTCGGGGCCGGTGATCCAGTCCTGGTCGCGTACCGACAGGTCCCAGACGTGGTGGTGGGCGTCGACGGTCATGGCAGCTCCCCTACGACGGACAGGGCGGCGTCGGCGCCCGCGCCCGCGCGCTGGGCGGCCTCGTACGGCTCGATGCGGTCGGCGCGGACCTTGGTGCGCGGGGCGATGCTCATGACGGCACTCCCGGCAGGCCCGCGGGCAGCAGGCCTTCGTGGACCAGTTCCCGCCAGAAGGCGGCGGGCACGGCCCTGCGGAACTGTTCGGCGCAGTCATCGGTCTCGGCGGCCGAGCGGGTGCCGACCAGGACGGCGGCGACGGCCGGGTGGGCGGCGCAGAAAGCGAGGGCGGCGGCGCGCAGGGTGGTGCCGTGGCGTTCGGCGACGGCCTTCAGGCGCAGGGCGCGGGCGAGCAGGTCGGGGGGCGCGGCGGCGTAGTCGTAGGTGCTGCCGGGTTTCGGGTCGGCCAGCAGGCCGGAGTTGAAGGCGCCGCCGAGGACCACCGAGACGTTCCGCTCCCGCGCCGCGGGCAGCAGCTCGGTGAGAGCGCTCTGGTCGAGGAGGGTGTAGCGGCCCGCGCACAGCACCACGTCGATGTCGGTGTCCCGGACGAAGCGGGTGAGCATGGCCGTCTGGTTCATGCCCGCGCCGATCGCGTCGACGACGCCCTCCGCGCGGAGCTTCTCCAGCGCCGGGTAGCCCTCGCGGAACGCCTGCTCGGCGTGGTGGTCGGCGTCGTGGAGGTAGACGGTGTCGACGCGGTCGAGGCCGAGGCGTTCGAGGCTGGACTCCAGCGTGCGGCGGACGCCGTCGGCGGTGAAGTCCCAGACCCGGCGGTGCGTGGCGGGCACGGCGAAGCCGTTGGCCAGGTCGTCACCGGTGGGGCCGTCGATCGGTTCCAGTCGTCGGCCGACCTTGGTGGAGACGGTGAATTCGGTACGGGGGTGTCCGCGCAGGGCGGCGCCGAGGCGGCGTTCGGACAGGCCGAGGCCGTAGTGCGGGGCGGTGTCGAAGGCACGGATGCCCTGGCGCCGGGCGGCGGCGACGGTCTCGTACGCCTGTTCGTCGGTGAGGGCGGTGAAGAGATTGCCGAGGGGGGCGGCACCGAGGGCCAGGGCGGCGGCGGGGGTCGGTCCGTCGGGGGTAGTCGGTGTCGAGCCGGCGGGGACTGCGGGTGTCGGACCGTCGGGGGTGCCCGGCCTAGGACCGTCGGCGGCGGCGGTCATCGGGTCGCCGCCGGGCGCAGGCGCAGGCCCTGCATGCCGCCGTCGACGGCGAGGGCGGTGCCGGTGGTGGCGCCGGACAGGGGGCTGGCGAGGTAGGCGATGGCGCCCGCGACCTCGGCGGCGGAGACCAGCCGTCCGGAGGGCTGGCGGGCCTCCAGGGCGGTGCGCTCGGTGGACGGGTCGTCGGCCGCGCCCAGCAGCCGGCCGATCCACGGAGTGTCCACGGTGCCGGGGTTGACGCAGTTGACGCGGATGCCCTCGCGGACGTGGTCGGCGGCCATGGCGAGGGTGAGGGAGTACACCGCGCCCTTGGTGGCGCTGTAGAGGGCGCGTTGCGGCAGGCCCGCGCTGGCGGCGATGGAGCAGGTGTTGACGATCGCCGCGTGCGCGGAGTCGCGCAGGTGCGGGAGACAGGCGCGGGCGGCGCGGACCATGCCGAGGACGTTGACGTCCATGACCCGGTGCCACTCGGCGTCGTCGTTGTCCTCGACGGTGCCCTGGGCGCCGATCCCCGCGTTGTTGACCAGGACGTCCAGCCCGCCGAGGTCGGCGACGGCCGCCGCGACCGCCGTACGCACGGAGGCGTCGTCGGTGACATCGGCGCGGTAGCCGAGGAGCGGCTTGTCCACGGCGGAGGGGTTCAGGTCGAGCACGGCCACCTGGGCGCCGCGCGCGGCGAGGAGGTCGGCGGTGGCCCGGCCGATGCCGGAGGCTCCGCCGGTCACCAGGGCCCTCAGGCCCTCGAAGTCACTCATGCCGCCTGGCCCTTCTTCGGGTTGCTCTCGGTCTCAAGGTCGGCGGCCCAGAAGGTGCCGCCGGGGAACGTGTAGCGCTCGATGGACTCGGGCCGCATCTCGGCCGAGAATCCGGGTGCCGTGGGGGCCCGGTAGTGACCCTGGCCGATCACCACCGGGTCACGGAAGTGGTGGTGCAGATGATCGACGTACTCGATGACCCGGTTCTCGGTGGTGCCGGAGAGAGCGAGGTAGTCGAACATCGACAGGTGCTGGACGAGTTCGCACAGGCCGACGCCGCCCGCGTGCGGGCAGACGGGGACGCCGAAGCGGGCCGCGAGCAGCAGGATGGCGAGGTTCTCGTTGACACCGCCGACGCGGGCGGCGTCGAGCTGGAGGACGTCGATGGCCCCGGCCTGGAGCAGTTGCTTGAAGACGATGCGGTTCTGGACGTGTTCGCCGGTGGCGACCTTCACCGGGGCCACGGCCGCGCGGATGGCGGCGTGCCCGAGCACGTCGTCGGGGCTGGTGGGCTCCTCGACCCAGTACGGGTCGAACTCGGCGAGCGCCTCGGTCCAGCGGATCGCCTCGGCCACGTCCCAGCGCTGGTTGGCGTCGATCGCCATCCGGATGTCGGGGCCGATCACGGACCGGGCGACCCGGCAGCGCCGGATGTCGTCGGCCAGGTCGGCGCCGACCTTCAGCTTGATCTGCCGGTAGCCGTCGGCGACGGCCTGGGCGGCGAGCCGGGTGAGCTTGGCGTCGTCGTACCCGAGCCAGCCGGGGGACGTGGTGTAGGCGGGGTAGCCGCGCTCCAGCAGCCGGGCACGGCGCTCCGCTGCGCCCTCGCGTCCGCGCCGGAGCAGGTCGAGGGCGTCGTCGGGGGTGAGCGCGTCGGAGAGATAGCGGAAGTCGATCTGCCGGACCAGCCACTCGGGTTCGGCGTCGGCGAGGAACTGCCACAGGGGTTTGCGGGCGCGTTTGGCGGCGAGGTCCCAGACGGCGTTGACGACCGCGCCGATCGCCATGTGCATCACGCCCTTCTCGGGCCCGAGCCAGCGCAGCTGACTGTCGCCGATCAGGTCGCGGAAGAGCGATCCGGGGTCGGCGCACAGCTCGTCGACGGACCGTCCGGTCACATGGTGGCGCAGGGCGTGGATCGCGGCGACCTGGACCTCGTTGCCCCGCCCGATGGTGAAGCTGAAGCCGTGCCCCTCCGGCTCCTCGTCGCCGTCGGTGCGCAGCACGACGTACGCGGCCGAGTAGTCGGGGTCCGGGTTCATCGCGTCGGAGCCGTCCAGCTCGCGCGAGGTGGGGAACCGGATGTCGTGGGTGTCGACCGCGGTGATGCGGGCGGGCGTCGGGCTCACGGAGGGCCTTTCGGACGACGATGGGGGCAGGGGGTTCATGGAGGGCAGGGGGGAGGGGGGTCAGTCCTGGGCCCGGCCGGTCGTCACCCGGGCGATCATCAGGGCGATCAGGATGATTCCGCCGTAGATGGCCTGGATCCAGAAGGAGGGGACCTGGGCGAGGGTGAGCAGGTTCTGCACCACGCCGAGCAGGAGTACGCCGGTCAGGGCGCCGAACATGGTGCCCTTGCCGCCGTCGAGGCTGATGCCGCCGATCACGGCCGCCGCGAAGACGGTGAAGATCATGTTGTTGCCCTGGTTGGCGCTGATCGCGCCGACGTACCCGGTCTGCATGATCCCGCCGACGGCGGCGAGGACTCCGGCGACGACGAACACGCCGAGCATGACCCGCTCGACGCGGATACCGGCGGCGCGGGCCGCCTCCGGGTTACCGCCGATGGCGTACAGCGCGCGGCCCACGCGGTGGTACTTGAGGACCAGTCCGGCGACCGCGAAGGCGAGGGCGGCGAGCCACACCGACATCGGGATGCCGAGGAAGGTGGTGGTGGCCAGGGAGTAGAACGAGTCGGGCATGCCGAACAGGGTCTTGCCCTCGGTGGCGCCGACCAGCAGTCCGCGCAGCACGATCAGCATGGCCAGCGTGACGATGAACGCGTTGAGCTTGAACTTGACGACGAGGATGCCGTTGAAGGCGCCGACCACCGCGCCCGCCACCAGGATGGCCGCCAGGGCGAGGACGGCCGGGAGTTCGGTGCCCCACCCGGAGGCCGCGGCGGGCAGCACCAGCAGGGCGCCCACGGCGGGCGCGATCCCGACGACCGACTCCAGGGACAGATCGAACTTGCCGGTGATCAGTACCAGCGACTCGGCGAGCACCACCATGGCGAGCGCGGCGGAGGCGCCCAGGATGGAGATGAGGTTGCGCTCGGTCAGGAACGAGTCGTTGACCAGCGCGCCCAGGATCAGCAGCAGCACGAGGGCGGGCAGCAGGGCGAGTTCCCGGGCCCGGCGGAGCAGGACCGTCCTGGCCGAGGCGGGGGCGGCGGGGGGCGCGAGCGGACCGATCGCCTTGGTCGCCTTGATGTCAGCCATGGTGGTCCACTCCTTCGATGGAGGCGATCAGCTCGTGGTCGTGCCAGCCCGCCGGGTGCTCGGCGACGACACGGCCGTGGAAGAGGACGAGGACCCGGTCGCAGCGGCGCAGGTCGTCGAGTTCGTCGGAGACGACGAGCACCGCGATGCCGTCGTCCCGGGCGCTGTCCATGCGGGCCAGCAGGGACTCCTTGGACTTCACGTCCACCCCGGCGGTGGGGTTGATCAGCACCAGCAGGCGGGGGTCGGAGGCGAGCGCGCGGGCCATGACGACCTTCTGCGCATTGCCCCCGGACAGATCGGAGACGGGCTGGTCGGGGCCCTCGGTGTGGATGTCGAGGCGGTCGATGAGGCCGGCGGCGACCTGGCGGCGCCGCTCACCGCCGACGAACCCGAACCGGCCGAGCCGGTCCAGGACGCTCAGGGTGGCGTTGTCGCCGACGGTCATGCCGGACACCAGCCCCTGGTCGTGCCGGTCGCGCGGCACCCAGCCGACCCCGGCGTCCAGCGCGGCCCGCACCTGCCCGAACGGCAGCGGGCGCCCGTCGATCAGCGCGGTCCCGGCCGTGGGGGTGTGCAGCCCCGCGAGCGTCTCGGCCAGCTCGATCTTCCCGCTGCCGCTGATCCCGGCGAGCCCGACGACCTCACCCCGGCGCACGGTCAGCTCGATGCCGTCGTACGAGGGTGAGGTGAGCCCTCGTACGTCGAGCAGGACGGGAGCGTCGGCCGGCGTGGGGGCGCCGCGCCGTCGTCCCGTCCGGACCGTCCGATCGGCGACGTTCTCCCCCGCCATGGCCTCCACCAGGGCCTGGCGCGGGAGGTCGGCGACCGGCGCGGTGGTGATCCAGCGGGCGTCGCGCAGCACGGTGACGGTCTGGCAGACCTCGTAGACCTCCTGGAGATGGTGGGAGATGAACAGGAAGGTCACGCCCGAGTCCTGGAGCGCCCGCATCCGGGTGAACAGACGTTCGATCTCCCGGTTGTCGAGCTGGGCGGTGGGTTCGTCGAGGACGATGAAGCGGGCACCGAAGCTGAGCGCGCGGGCGATCTCCACCATCTGCCGGTCCTCGACCTTGAGGTCGGCGGTGCGCGCCTCGGGGTCCACGCGCACATCCCAGGTGGCGAGCAGGTCGGCGGCTTCGGCGCGCAGCCTGCGCCAGCTGATGAAGCCTCGGTGCAGTGGCTGACGATTGATGAACAGGTTCTCGGCGACCGTGAGTTCCGGGACCACGGTCGGTTTCTGGTAGACGCAGGCCACCTTGCGGCGCCAGGCGTCGCGGTCGGTGAGCGGGGGCGCGGGTTCGCCGTCGAAGCTGACCGTGCCCTCGTCGGCGGCCTGGAGGCCGGTGAGGATCGAGACGAGGGTGGACTTTCCGGCGCCGTTGCGGCCGACGAGCGCGTGGGACTCGCCGGGCAGTACGGTGAGCCGGCCGTCGCCCAGGGCGGTGGTGGCGCCGTACCGCTTGACGATGCCCCGGGCTTCCACCAGGGGCTGGTGTGGGGGTTGGCTGCGTTGGCTGCTCATCAGACCGTGTTGCCCCACAGCTCGGGGTCGTCCACGTTCTCCTTGGTGACCAGCGGCGCGGGCAACTGGTCCTCCAGGATGCCGCTGGGCAGCTTCACGATCTCGGAGCCGTGGTCGGTCGGGCCGGGCTCGAAGGTCTTCCCCTCCATCGCGGCCTTGATGTAGTACATGCCGAACTTGGCGTACAGGTCCGCCGGCTGCGACACCGTCGCGTCGATCTCGCCGTTGCGGATGGCCTCGTACTCCTGGGGGATGCCGTCGTTGGAGACGATCGTGATGTGGCCGTCCTCGCCCGCCTTCTTGAGCATGCCCTTGGACTTGAGGGTCTGGAGGGTGGGCGCGAGATAGACGCCGCCCGCCTGCATGTAGATGCCCTTGAGGTCGGGGTTGGCGTTGAGCAGGGTGTCCAGCTTGGACGCGGCGGTGTCGGACTTCCACTCGGCGGGGATCTCCAGGACCTCCAGCTCGGGGAAGTTCTCCTCGACGCAGGAGCGGAACGCCTCAGAGCGCTCACGGCCGTTGACCGAGGCGAGGTCGCCCATGATCTGCACGACCTTGCCGGAGGGGATCTGCTCGCCGAGGTACTGACACGCCTTCTCCCCGTACGCCACGTTGTTGGCGCGGACCACCATCGCGACCTTGCCCTGGTCGGGCGCCACATCCACGGCGACGACCGGGACGCCCTTGCGTTCGGCCTGGTCGAGCCCGGCCTCGATCGCGGCGCTGTCCAGGGGGGCGACTATGAGTCCCTTCACACCCTGGTTGAGCTGGTTGTTGATGTCGGTGATCTGCTGCGAGGGGTCGCTGTTGGAGTTGACCGTCTTCAGCGCGTCGACGCCCTCGGACTCCGCCATCTTCGGTACGTAGTCGTTGTACGACTGCCAGAACGGCGAGGTCAGCAGGGGCAGGATCACCCCGACCTGACCCTCGCCGCCACCGCCGGACGCGTCCGCGCCCCCGGTGTCCTCGGTGCTGCCGCACGCGGTGAGCGCGAGGGCGGCACAGGCCGCCGCCGCCAGGGCGCGCGCGGCGCGTGAGGGAGCGAAACGTCCAGTTCCGTCGGCCATCTGCCAGCTCCTCAAGAAGCGTGATCGAGCAGTTGCCCGCATATTTATCAGACCACTTCACCTCGCCGACACCCTTGGGACGCCATTTTCCCGGTTTTTTGGCCCAAGTGGTCCGACCACCTCGATAGTGGTCCGACCACTTCCCCGGTTAGACTGCGGCGCACCCGGCGACTGGAGGAGTGGCGTGAACGAGACGGCGACGACGGAGACCGGGTCCGGTGACGAGGCGGCGACCGCGCAGAAGGGCACGGTTCCCCAGCGGGCGATCGAGCGGATCAAGGCGATGATCGCGGAGGGCTCGCTGGAGCCGGGGCAGCGGCTGCCGACCGAGCGCGATCTGGCGGTCCAGCTCGGCATCTCCCGCAGCTCGATGCGCGAGGCGATCCGGGCGCTGACCGTGCTCGGCGTCCTGGAGGCCCGGCACGGCTCCGGCATCTACGTCACCCAGCTCCAGGCCGGCGATCTGCTGGAGACCTTCGGCGTGGTGGCCGATCTGTCCCGTGGCCCCCGGCTGGTCGAACTCCTGGAGGTGCGCCGGATCCTGGAGTCCACCGCGACCGCGCTGGCCGCCGCCCGGATCACCCCGGAGCAGCTCGCCGAGGTCGAGCGGCATCTCGCGGCGATGAACGCCACCGAGGACCCCGAGCAGATCCTCGCCCACGATCTCGCCTTCCACCGCGAGATCGCCACGGCCGCGGGCAACGAGACCATGGCCGCGATCCTGGAGGGCCTGTCCTCACGCACCTTCCGGGCCCGCGTCTGGCGCGGCTACCAGGAGGAGGGCGCGTTCGAGCGCACCCGGCGCGAGCATGCCGCGATCCATCGCGCGCTGGCGGCCCGCGACCCGGAGGCGGCACGGGCGGCAGCCGCCGCGCATGTGGGCGAGGTGGAGCAGTGGCTGCGGGCGCAGTTGGCGACGTGAGGCCGGGAGCTGATCCGGGTGCGGCCGGGGGCTGATCCGGGTGGGGCCGGGGGCCCTGCCCCACTCTGGACTCATGTCCGGATCCGAGGGGCACGTGTCCGTACGGACACTCCTGTTCTCCTTCCCCCTGCGGTTGATTGATGGTGAGCAATCGATTCCAGGAGGCAAGGCCCCATGACCACCACCGAACCCCACGAGATCGCCGGCATCACCGTGCCGGACAGCGCCCTGGTCCGCGAGGCCACGGAACTCGTCCGTGACGAAGCATCCGAGGTGGTGTACCACCACTCCCGCCGGGTGTTCTTCTGGGGTTCCCTGCGCGGCCGGGCCCGGGGGCTGGCCGCCGACCCCGAACTGCTCTATGTCGGCGCCCTCTTCCACGACCTGGGCCTGACCGAGCGCTACCGCCGCGCCGACCAGCGTTTCGAGATCGACGCCGCCGACGAGGCCCGCAGGTTCCTGGTCCGGCACGGCATCGCCGGCGCGTCGGCCGACCTGGTCTGGCAGGGCATCGCGCTGCACACCACGCCGGAGATCCCCTGGCACATGGCCCCCGAGGTCGCGCTGGTCACGGCCGGTGTGGAGGCTGATGTGCTGGGCCTTGGCCTGAAGGAGATCGGCGACGACGCGCTGAAGCAGGTCGTGGCGGAGCACCCGCGCCCCGACTTCAAGCGGCGCATCCTCCAGGAGTTCACGGACGGCATCGCACACCGCCCGCAGACGACGTTCGGCAATGTGAAGGCCGACGTCCTGGAGCGGTACGTGCCCGGTTACCAGCGGGAGAACTTCGTCGACATCATCCTGAACTCCGACTGGGCCGAGTGACCCCCCCGGGGGGGCGGGCGCCCC
>NZ_JBHYUG010000099.1:0-32168 GCF_042749375.1 Streptomyces sp. NPDC059477
GCCCCCCCCCCCCCCGCCAACCCCCCCCCCCCCGGGGGGGGGCCCGGCGGGGGGGGGGGGGGGGGGCCCCGCCCCCCCCCCGGGACGGGGGCCGGGGTCTTCGGGGCCGTGGTCTTCAGGGCCGTGGTCTTCGGGACCGTGGTCTTCAGGGCCGTGGTCTTCGGAGCCGTGGTCTTCGGGGGGGCGGGCCGGGGGGTGTCAAGGGGCGGGTCCCGGCCGAATCATGGCGGGACCGCGTCTCGCTCCTCGCCTCACCGGCCCCTCGTCGCTAGCGTCATCGGCATCCGCGACTCCCCGCGCCGACCGACCGCCCTGTTCCATCTCCTTGCTCCAACCCACCGCTCCGAAGGAGCCGAAGTGAGCCTCACCCAGAAGATCCTCGCCACGTTCGCCCTGGTGCTGGGCGTCACCGCCGTCGCGGCGGCCCCGAGGTAGAAGCCGAGCCGGTTGAGGTCGTGCTCGGACGCCTGGGAGCTGTTCCAGCCGGGCTGGAGGCCGAGACTGACCCAGTTCATGCCGAGCTGCGCGGCGAGCACGGTGAAGAACTGGAGGGTGTGCAGCTTGTCGCCGCTCTTCGCCCCGGAGTTGGTGAAACCGGCGGCCAGCTTGTCCCGCCACACGCCCCCGAACCGCTTCGAGGTGGCCTCGGCGAAGACATGGAAGGCGCTGGACGCCGTACCCATGTAGGTGGGCGCCCCGAACACGATCGCGTCGGAGTCGTCCAGCTCGGACCACTGGCCGGGGGTGATCTCGTCGACCCGGATCAGCCGCGCGTCGGCCCCGGCACCGGCCACCCCGGCACGGACCGCTTCCGCGAGCACATCGGTGTGGCCGTAGCCGGAGTGGTAGGCGATGGAGACGGTGGGGCGGGAATGGGTTGTCACGGACTTCTCTCGCTTCTCGGGCTGCTGACCGGGCACCGGGACCGGTGCCCCGGCCCTCAAGCCAACCCGGGACCGCCACCGGCGTGAAGGATCCATCCGGTATGCGGCGATACCCCGCCGATATCAATACCCGGGCGACCCCGAAAGCGACACCAACACCGTCACGTCGGCCACGTCGGGGCGCAGGCCCAGCAGCCGCTCCACCAGCCGCGGTGCGGAGAGGTCGCGTCCCTCGCCGGATGGTCCGCAGGGACTGGAGGAGCGGGTCAGGGAACGGGCGAGGGTGCGCGGGTGGGTCAGTCGATCGGTATCGCGTCGGGGTCGGATTCGTACAGCAGGCACTCGTCGACCTGGGAGGGGAAGGAGACCGCGACGGGCACCTCCACGGTCTCGCTCTCCTTGCCGGAGAGGGCGACCGTCACCTCGGAGACGTCGAGTTCCAGGCCCTCCGCGTCCCGGAAGTGGACCGCGATCTCGAACTCGGCCGCGCTGACGTTGGGGTTCCTGACCTCGACGGTCGCGTACGGCTGCTTGGCGCCGGCGCAGCTCAGCACGACCGCCACCCCGTCCTTGAGCGCGGTGGAACCGCCGCCCGAGGTGCCCCCGCTGGTGGTGGAGCCGGTGGTGGAACCGGTGGTGGAGCCGCCCGTGGTGGAGCCCCCGCCGGACGAGGAGGAGCTGTCATGGTCCTGGCTGGAGCTGCTGCACCCGCCCCCACCGCCACCGCTGCTACTGCTCTTGCCGCTCTTGCCCTTGCCGCTCGTGCCCCCGGTCTTGTTCGAGAACCCCGTCAGCGTCAGCATCACGAGCACCGACACCGCTGTTAACTTGAGAAACTGCCCCCGTGCGAACATGCGGGCATTTTATCCGTGCACTAGTGAACGCACATGCGAGTGGCCACAGATGAGGGCGGGACTCGGACGCGGAGTCGCTGCCCGTCCGGACCGGTTCAGGCCGTGCGGGCGGTCCCCGTGCCCTTCTCGGCGTCCAGGGCATAGACGCAGCGGTCCTTGCTGCACGCGTACACGATGCCGTCGCGCACCACCGGGGAGCCGGTGATCTCGCCGCCGGTGGCGAGCTTCCAGCGCAGCCGGCCGTCGTCGGCCTTGAGGGTGTAGAGCAGGTGGTCGGTGGAGCCGAAGTGGATGCGGCCCTCGGCGACCGAGGGGGCCCCGACGATGTCACCGCCCGCCTGGAAGCGCCATTTGGGGGTGCCGGTGACGGCGTCCAGGGTGTAGAGGCCGGTGCCGCTGCCGACATGGACGTGTCCGGCGGCGACCAGGACGGGTTCGACGGAGGCGCGGGACTCGGTGGCGATGCGCCAGCGGTCGCGGCCGTCGGCGGCGTCGAGCGCGTACACCGTGCCGAGGTAGTCGGCGAGGTAGACACCGCCGCCCGTGACGGCGGGGCCGGGGGCGAAGGCGGGCGGGGAGAGGAAGACGGCGGGGGCCTCGAAGTGCCACTTCACATGGCCGCCCGCCACGTCGATGGCCAGCACCCGGGTGCCCGCGGAGAGATACACGAAGCCGTCGGAGGCGTGGGTGATCCGGACCGGGACGCCGCCGCAGGAGGCCGCGTCGCCGATCGGGTACGACCAGCGCTCGTCGCCGGTGCGGGCGTCGAGGGCGCGCAGCCGGGCGTCCTGCCAGACATAGGCGGTGCCCTCGTGCAGGGCGGGGCCGGCCTCCGGGGACTCGAAGTCGGTCTGGGCGCCGGCCAGCTCCCACAGCTTCTGCCCGGTGGACGCCTCCCATGCCTGGACGCCGCCGCCACGGGTGCCGGTGAGGACGGTGCCCCGGTCGGCCTTGAGGGAGTACACCCAGGCCTCGGTCTGGAGCCGCCACAGGTCGGTGCCGCGGCGGGCGTCGAGGGCGAAGAGGGTGGGCCCGTCGGAGGCGTGCACACGCCCGTCGGCGACGGCCATGGACCAGGCCACGTCCCGCGTCTTGAAGCGGCGCCGCCCGGTCGCCACGTCCAGGGCGTGCACCTCGAAGGAGGTGACGTAGACGAGGTCGCCGTCGACGGCCGGGGTGCCCCAGACATCGTTGGACATCCGGAACCGCCAGGGCCGCCAGCCGCCCCCGGCGGGATCGGCGGGCGGCGCGGCGGTGGGCGCGGGCGGTGCGGACGGTACGGCGGACAGGGCGCCGTTGCCGCCGGGGCGGGCCCAGGAGGCCACCAGGCCGGCCTCGGGCGGGGGCGCCTTGACGGCGGCGGCGCGGGCGTCAGCGACCCGGGGGCCGGGCCCGATGGGTACGGCGGCCCCGGCGAGCCGGACCGGCCCGGCGTCGGGGGCACCGGCGGGGCCGGGCACGGGCGGGTGGAGCGGGACGGGTGGCGCGTGGGAGGGCACGTGCGGGGGCGCGTGGGAGGGCGGGGGCGGCACCGGGGGGCGGCCTCCGGCGCTGCGTCCGCCGTGCGGGGCGGGTCTGACGGCGGGGCGGCCACCGCGCCGGGTCTCGATCAGGGTGACCGCCTTCTCGGGCAGCCAGGCCGAGGCCGTACCGCTGTCGTCGGAGCCGGAGCCGAACAGATGGGGCGCCAGCTGGGCCTGGAGGTCGGCGGGGCTGGGCCGGGCGGTGGCGTCCATCTGCATGAGGGACTCGATCAGCGGGCGCAGTTCGCCGGGCAGGCCCTCCAGGTCCGGGCCCTCGCGCAGCAGCATGAAGACCGTCTCGACCGGGTTGGCGCCGTGGAAGGGCGGGTGACCGGTGGCGGCGAAGACGAGGGTGGAGCCGAGGGAGAAGACATCGCTGGCCCCGGTGACGGAACGGGAGTCCTTGGCCTGCTCGGGGGACATGTAGGCGGGGGTGCCGACGGCGACGTTCGTCATGGTCAGACGGGTGTTCGAGACACCGGAGGCGATCCCGAAGTCGATCACCCGGGGCCCGTCCTCCACGACCAGCACATTGGACGGCTTCAGGTCCCGGTGCACCAGCCCGGCGCCATGGATGGACTGGAGGGCCTCGGCGACCCCGGCGGCCAGCCAGCGGACCGCCTGGGCGGGCATCGGCCCGCAGTCGTTCACTATCTCTTCCAGCGAGGGCGCGGGGACGTACGCGGTCGCCAGCCAGGGCACCGCGGCCCGGGGGTCGGCGTCGACCACGGCGGCCGTGTAGAAGCCGGACACCGCGCGGGCCGCCTCGACCTCGCGGGTGAAGCGGACCCGGAAGAGCTGGTCCTCGGCGAGTTCGGTGCGCACCGTCTTGATCGCCACGCGGCGCCCGGACGCCGAGCGCGCGAGATAGACCAGCCCCATGCCCCCCGCACCCAGCCGTCCCAGCACCTCGAACGGACCGATCCGCCGCGGATCGTGCTGTGTCAGCTGATCCACCACTTGCCTGCCACCTCCCCGTACGAGCCGCGTCACCCACAACTGGACGCGACCGAAGTGCAGCGTCTCACCACCGCACCGCCATGGCGGCACGCACCCCGATTCTTCCTGTCCGGCGCCCAGGTTGCGAACCCGGTGACAAATCGGGGTGTCTCCGGCCTTTTATCCATATGAGGGGAGGAAGAACGACCGATTTTCCGGGCCTCCCGGCTGCTTCAGGGCGAGCCGGAACGGCAAATCCGGCGGTCAGCGCTCCAGCAGTGCGAAGAACGCCCCTTGGTCGTCGGTGACGATGCCCACGGTCCCGTACGAGGTCACGAACGGCTCGGCCTGCACCCGGCCGCCCAGCCGGGTCACCCGCTCCAGGCCCGCCGCGCAGTCCGGCACCCGGAAGTGGACCAGGAAGTGCGGCGGCATGCCCTCGGCGAAGACATCGGCGACCGCCGCCCGCCCGAAGTCGGGCTCGGCGCCCTCCGCGAACAGGGCGTCGGCGAACAGCCCGCTGTAGAAGGCGTCGGCGGACCCGGGATCGCGGGCGTACAGCTCGACCCACGCGAACGTCCCCGGGTCGTGCCGCTTGCCGAACCCCTGGTGGCTGCCGGCCTGCCACAGCCCGAAGACGGCCCCCTCCGGGTCGGCGACCAGCGCCCCGGTGCCCAGCCGCCCGGCCGCCAGCGGCGCGGAGACCAGCTGGCCGCCGGCGTCCCGGATCCGCCAGCCCAGGGCGGCCACGTCCGGGGTGGCGAAGAAGACCGTCCACACGGTGGGCAGCCGCCCGTCCGCCTTGCGCCCCAGCCCGGCGACGGGCTCCCCGTCCAGCCGGGCCCACACCCCCGAACCGTCCGCCCGCTCCTCGAAGGACCACCCGAAAAGCTCACCGTAGAAGCGCTGGCCCGCCGCCACGTCGGGCAGCTGGGCGTCCACCCAGCACGGGACGCCCTCGGGGTACGCCTCCGGGTGCGCGGATCCACTGTTTTCGGCCATACCGCCAAACTAACGGCGACCCAGGCACCCCGCCCACCAGGAATAGCCCGCTCCGCACCCCCATGCACCCCATTTGCAGTCGGCCGAATCGCGCTCCGATCACCCGTCGGTAAGCTGACGGCATGACAGGACAAGTGCGTACCGTCGACGGCCGCGTGGCCGGCCGGCGTGGGCAGGCGACCCGGCAGAAGCTGCTCGACTGCCTCAGCGAGATGCTCAGCTCCTCCCCGTACCGGGACGTCAAAGTCATCGATGTCGCCCGGAAGGCGGGCACTTCGCCCGCGACGTTCTACCAGTACTTCCCGGACGTCGAAGGCGCCGTCCTGGAGATCGCCGAGCAAATGGCCGCCGAGGGCGCCGGATTGACCGAATTGCTCGCGGGCCGCTCCTGGGTCGGCAAAGCGGGGTGGCAGACCGCGCAGGAACTCGTGGACGGATTCCTGGAGTTCTGGCGCCGGAACGACGCGATCCTGCGGGTGATCGACCTGGGCGCGGCCGAGGGCGACAAACGCTTCTACAAACTCCGTATGAAGATCCTCAACTCCGTGAACAACTCCCTGGCCGACGCCGTCGCCGACCTCAAGGCGAAGGGCCGGGTCGACAAGGACGTCAACCCGGCCGCCATCGCGGGCGCGATCGTCGCCATGCTCGCGGCGGTCGCCTCCCACCAGAAGGGCTTCCAGTCCTGGGGAGTGAAACAGGCCGAACTCAAGCCGAACCTGGCGCTGTTGGTCCACCTGGGCATCACCGGCAGAAAGCCCACGAAGTAGCCTCCGGCCGGGTCAGAAGCGGGGCCGTTCCCGTGGACACCGGTGACCGGACACAGAGGTCTTCCCGTGGGTGCCGGTGACCGGACACAGGGGTCTTCCCGTGGGTGCCGGTGGTCAGCGATAGGGCCATCCCTTGAGTGCCGGTGGTCAGACGCAGGGGCCGTTCCCTCAGCTCCGGGTCGCGAGACACAGGGGCCGTTCGCTCAGGTGCCGGTCGTCGGAGGCAGGTGCCGGTCGGGGCATCGCCGTGTCTTTCAGGGGCGCGGGGAACTGCGCGAGCAACCACCCCCCACCCGCAGCCGCCCCCCGACCCCAACCCCCCACGACGCTACGACGCTACGACGACAACACACCCCCGCGCCCACACACACCCCTCATGACTGATACGCCGCAGACATCTGCCCCACCAGCACAGCAAACGGCATGTCCAGCGCACCATAGACCGCCCCGGCCTCAGCCACCCCGTTGTCCCCCAGCGCCTCCACCATCAACGTGGCGTAGTCACTGACGATGACACCGGCCTGCTGCATCCGGGCGAGCCCAGCCTCCCGCTTGGCCCGGCTGAACGTCCCGGACGCGTCCAGCGCGACGTACGCGTCATATCCGGCCCCCGTCGCCGCATACGCCGGCAGCGCCGCGCACACTTCGAGCGACACCCCGGCGAAGATCAGCTTCTGACGCCCGGTGGCCTCGATGGCCTCACGCACCCGGTCGTCGTGCCAGGCGTTGACCGAACCCCGGTCGATGATCTTCTGCCCGGCGGGCAGCGCCTCGACCAGTTCGGGCGCGGTGGGCCCCCACATGCTGTCGGCCGCCGTGGTGGTCACGACCAGCGGAATACCCAGCACGGTCGCCGCCCGCGCCAGCGCCGCCACGTTGTGCTTCAGCTCGGCCACCGGGATGTCCCGGACGCCGGAGAGCAGACCCACCTGGTGGTCGACCAGAACCACCGCGGCGTTGTCACGGGTGACCGACTCCAGGTACTTACTGCGCTCACTCATCTTTCGGCTCCTCAGAGATCGGGCCGGCCACGCACACGTAGCCGCGCACTCTTTAGTCACTAACCTTGATAGTCAACATCAGTGACTACTTAGAACGTAAGCGACCCTCCCCGGGATTGCAAGCGGCAGCGAAAACGTCGAGCGGCCCCGCCGACCGGACAGCTAAACTCGCCGGTCAGAACACATGGCACGGAGGCAGGGGTGAGGTCAGTGCCGGAGAACCGCCGAACGGAAACACCCCCGGCCCCCGAACCGGACCTCGGCGTCCTGGCCGCCCGAGTCCTCTTCTCCGTCCAGCGGGAACTCTTCACCACCCTCGCCGACCAGGGCTTCGACGACATCCAGCCCCGCACCGGCGCCGTTCTCGCCTACCTGCGCCCGGAGGGCATCCGCGCCAGCGAACTGGCCCGCCTGTCCGGCCAGCACAAACAGGTCATCGGCACCCTCGTGGACGACCTGGAACGCCTCGGCTACGTGGAGCGCGCCCCCGACCCCGCCGACCGCCGCGCCAAGCTGGTCCGCCCCACCGACCGCGGTCTGCTCCAGATGGAGACGGCCGCCGCCATCATGCGAGCCATCGAGGAACGGCACGCGAAGACCCTGGGCGAGAAGCCGTACGCCGCCTTCAAGCAGGCGCTCGGCCGGGTGGCGGAGACTTAGGCCGCCGCACTCACCGCCGCGCCAGTGGAGGACGGGCCCAGGCTGGGGGCGAGGACGAGGGGCTGGCTGAGGTGTCAGGGAGTCAGCGAGTCAGGGAGTCAGGGAGTCAGGGAGTTTCACTCACCCGACCGGGCTCAGGGCGGAACACTGGGTGGGCGCACACCGTTGTGACCCACGAGACAGTGACTCACGACGACCCGATGACCCGATGACCCCTTTCCGTAGATTGAGCCGTTGGAGGCGATCCGCACATGGCCCTGAGCCGCGAAGAGCGTGAGCAGTTCCTGGCACAACCCCATATCGCAGCGCTGGCGGTGGACGCGGGGGCGGGACGCGCTCCACTGACCGTGCCGATCTGGTACCAGTACACGCCGGGCGGTGACATCTGGGTCCTGACCGGCCTCACCTCCCGGAAGAACGAGCTGATCAGCGCGGCTGGCCGCTTCACCCTCCTGGTCGACCAGACGGACCCGACGGTCCGTTACGTCTCGGTGGAGGGCCCGGTCGTCGAGACGAAGGCGGCCACGATCGAGGATCTCCGCGAGGTCTCGGCGCGCTACCTGCGGCCCGAGAAGGTGGAGGAGTACGTCGACTTCTCGTGGAAGAACCACGGCGAGATGGTCGTCCTCACGATGCGCCCGGAGCGGTGGGTGTCCTCGGACCTCGGAGCGATCTGAGACAGGGCGGCGGGGTGAGCGGGCGGGCGCAGAGGAGTATCAGCCCATGGAACGGGAACCAGAACCGACCCCAGAACTGAGACCAGCCCCAGAAACGGCAGCAGCACCGGAAGCAGCACCGGCATCAGAACCGGACGCAGCACCGGAAGCAACACCGGAATCAAAGCCGGACGCGGCACCGGATGTTCAGGAGCTGCTGAAGTCCCTGCGGGTGTGGGACCCGAAGCTGACCACCCTCCCCCCGTTCACCCCGGACACAGCACCGGCGGCCCCCCTCCCGCTCTTCGCGACCTGGTTCGCGGAGGCGGTGGGGGCGGGCCAGCCGGAGCCGCACACGCTGTCGCTGGCCACGGTGGACGACCGGGGCCGTCCCGACGTCCGTACGGTGATGCTGCACGGCGTCGATGAAGACGGCTGGTCCTTCGCGACCCACTCGACCAGCCGCAAGGGCCAGGACCTGGCCGTCACCCCGTACGCCGCGCTCGGGTTCTACTGGCCGGTGCTGGGCCGCCAGGTCCGTGTCCGGGGCCCGGTGACGCAGGCGTCCCCAAAGGAGAGCCGGTCCGACCTCGACGTCCGTTCGACCGGCGCGCTGGCGGCGGCGCTGACGGGCCACCAGAGCGAGGTCCTGCCGTCCCTGGCGGAGCTGGAGCGCAGGTCGGAGGAGTCCTGGGCGCTCGCCGAGTCGTCCCCCGCCGCCCCGGCCCCGACCTGGACCCTCTACCGGCTCCGGCCGGACGAGGTGGAGTTCTTCCAGGGCGACGCGGCGCGCAGACACGTACGACTGCGGTACCGGAGGGAGCGGGGCACGCAGCGGGACGGGGAGCCCGGGGAGAGCTGGAGCAGGCAGCTGCTGTGGCCGTAGGGAGACACCGAGGCGGAAGTCACCCCGTCAGCGTCAGCGTCCCTGTCCGTGTCCACGGCTCTTGCGCCCCTGCTTGTGGGAAGAACTGCCGCCCCCGCTCCGGGACGCGCTCTCCTGCTTGGATTCGCGCTGCCGGCCGCTTCCCCGTGTGGGGGAGAAAGTCTGGGTCGCCTGGGCGAGAGCGACATTCTGATCCCCGGAAGGCCCGGCTTCGCTCTGATACGTGGCGGGCGCGGCCTGCTCCGCGGTGGGCCGCTGCTCACCGCCCGGCTGAACACCGGCGCTCGCCCTGATGTAGCTGTAGCGATATTCGTAGGCATGGACGTGCGGTGCGCGACCGGACCGCGACGGCTGGCACTGGATCGCATAGTAGGCATCGGGGTCCCGGGGCAGATGGGCGAGAAAGTTCGCCCGCGAGCTCTGCATCCCGAGGCTCTCCATGATCTGCCCGTGCAGCTGGACGTTCTCGAACTCGATCATCTCCATCTGATATCCGAAGTACTGCCCCGCCGGCGTCCCCGCCGCCGCGGCCCACTCCTCGACCTGGCCCGACAGCGCGTACTGCTCCCACTCCTGGCGTTTGAAGTCGGACGCGGCGTTGAGGAGTTCGAACACGGCGGTCCCCACCAGCCGGCTCTCGTTCTCCTTTCCTTTGACATCCTTGTGGTCCGGATTGATGGTTACCTTGCGGGTTTCCCCGTTCCACTGCGCAGCGCCACCCTTTTCATGGGTGCCGAACCGCACGATGAGTTCGCCGGCGCTTTCGAGCGCCGCCTGGAATTCGGGCACCTGGGCCCGCACATTTTCCACGAAACCGGCGATCTTATCCATCTTCTTGGTGTGCTCGGCGGCCAGGAAGAAAACTCCTTCGACCTGGCCTCGATAGGACCCGTCGGAGGAATCGGAGGATGGCGATCCATAGGCCAGATCGGAGTTGTATTCGTCGCTCACAAGTCATCACCCTTCACATGCGCGTCCTGGCACGCGGGCACGGCACAGCCACCGACGACCCACCGCACCAGCCGACCCCGCCCGCTCCTGTCACAACGCCCCGACCACCCAGGTCAGTTCACCCAAAGCGCATGCCCGGATCCGGAAGCTCTCCACAAGGTCCGGGGAGCCACCCGGCGCACCACGTCACCATCGCCCCACAACCGACGCACTGCCCACTCACTGGCAATTCCGGACAACAAACCGGAAGCAGTCCTACACAAATCACGCCATGCGTGACCAACCCGCAATCAATTCCGGTCTTGACCGAGACCCATCAACCCAAGGGGTGATTACGCTCCGACCATGGCCGACCCCACAGTGCCCGCCACCGCCGGGCACGACCCCGCACCGCACTCCGCACAGCACTCCGCGCCACCCACCGAAGCACCCGCCGAGCCGAAGCCGGAGTTGGCGCCGAAGCTGGCGCCGAAGCCGGAGTTGACGCCGGAGTTGGCGCCGAAGCCGGAGTCGGAGTCGGAGTCTCCGCCGGAGCCGGACTCAGCCCCCCGCACCTCCGCGCAACCCCCCGGCCACCCCGTCTACGTCATCGGCGGCGGCCCGGGCGGACTCGCCGCCGCGTACGCGCTACGGGCCCGGGGTGTACGGGCCGTCGTGCTGGAGCGGGCGGATCGCGTGGGCGCGTCCTGGCGGGCGCACTACGACCGGCTGCACCTGCACACCACCCGGCGGCTCTCCGCCCTCCCCGGGCTGCCGATGCCGCGCCGGTTCGGCCGCTGGGTCTCGCGTGACGACGTCGTGCGCTATCTGGAGAAGTACGCCGAGCACCACGAGCTGGAGATCGTCACCGGCGTCGAGGTGTCCCGTGTCGAACCCGCCCCCGACGGCACCGGCTGGCTGCTGCGCGCGACCGGCGGGCGCGAACTGACCGGCGCCGCCGTCGTCGTCGCCACCGGCTACAACCACACCCCCCACCTCCCGGACTGGCCCGGCCGCGACACCTTCACCGGCAGCCTCCTGCACGCCGCCGAGTACCGCGCCCCCGCCCCGCACTCCGGCCATGACATCCTCGTCGTCGGTGTCGGCAACACCGGCGCCGAGATCGCCGTCGACCTGGTCGAGGGCGGCGCCGCCCGGGTACGGCTGGCCGTGCGCACCGCGCCGCACATCGTCCGCCGCTCCACCGCCGGCTGGGCCGCCCAGTACACCGGTGTGCTGGTACGCCGGCTGCCGGTCGGCCTGGTGGACCGGCTCGCCCGGCCGCTCGCCAGGCTCAGCGTCCCCGACCTCACCGCCCACGGTCTGCCCCGCCCCGGCACCGGCCTGTACAGCAGGGTCCGGGAGGGCGCGATCCCGGTCCAGGACGTCGGCCTGATCGACGCCGTCCGCAAGGGCAGGGTCGAGATCGTGGCCGCCGTCGACGGGTTCGAGGGCGCGGACGTACTGCTGACCGGCGGCGAACGGATCTCCCCGGACACCGTCATCGCCGCCACCGGCTACACCCGCGCCCTGGAGGGGCTCATCGGCCACCTCGACGTCCTGGACGACCGAGGCAGACCCGTCACCCACGGCTCCCGCACCCCCCGTGACGCCCCCGGCCTCTACTTCACCGGATTCACCAACCCCATCAGCGGCAACCTCCGCGAACTGGCCCTCGACGCCCAGAAGATCGCCAGGTCCATCGCCGAGAACAAGACACTGCGGGTGTCCCGAGTGGTGAGGTGACGGCCGGACTCCGCCACCGCCCGCTCGCCCTCGGTCACCCGCCCGGCACCAGAATCCACAACTCCCCCGCGTCCGGGTCCCCGAAGCGCACGAACAGCTCCGGCTCCCGTTCCGTCCCGCCGATCGTCCAGTACGTGTCCTGCCCACAGCTGCCGTCCAGCCGTACGACCACACCGTCCCGTACGCCGGCTTCCGTACCGCCGTATGCGTCGTGGCGTCCTTCGCGATCGAGCAGCCAGGTCCCGCCGCCCGCGCAGCGCACGAATTCAAGGCCGGTGTCGGACATGTGCGAGTCGGCGTCGATGGCGGGGTCCGGTTCGGCGGGCAGCGCGGTGAGTTCGGCCCGTCCCGAGGAGTCGAGCCTGAGCACCGCGCCGTCGTCGCCGTGCCACTCGCCGGTCAGATCGGCGACGGACAGGACTGGGGGTTCGTACTCCTCGATCAGGCCGGTGCTCGTGGCGAGCAGTCCGGCCGGAAAGGCGGCCAGCAGGAGCAGCGGTGCGGCGAGGGCCGCGCCGCCCCAGCCGCCGAGAAGCCTCGGGGGCCGCCGGCCCACCCGCGCGCGCCTGCGCGCGTACGCCACCGCCAGCGCGGGCAGGACACCCAGCGCCGTCAGGGACAGGGCCGTCGGCACGAACGGCCAGTCCCACAGCAGGGCGGTCACTGCGGCCCAGAACCCGCCGAGGAGCACGGCGCCCAAGAGGTGCCGTACCCGGCGGGGTCCGGGGGCGAGCCGCGCCAGGACGGTGGCCGGCAGGGTGTGGAGGGCGGCGTGCAGCGTGCCCAGTACCGGCAGGTACAGCGGGGCGAGGACGAAGAGGCACAGCAGCCCGAAAGCGCCGCCGTAGCCGCTGTTGTAGTCGTCGGCGACCGTGGCGGAGACGATCCACCAGAGCGTGAAGGCGCCGGGCAACTGTGCGGCACCGGCCGCGGCGGCCACGGACATGTCCCGCCAGGACCACAGCCCCTCACGGACAGCCGCTTCGGCGTCCGCCCCCTCGACATCCGCCCCCTTGGCGCCCCACCCCATGGCAGGAGCGTAGGCGAGCGCCGTAGGGACCGCCGATCCGCCCGCGCATCCGCCGCCGGGCCCCGCGCGCCCCGGCGGGTTCCTCCGCACTGGGGGCAAGGAGTAGGGGTACAGTCCTTAGGGGTACAGTCCTAAAGAATGGTCTCGCCGTGCTGCCTCAGTCCCGGCTCACCAAGCCGTCACGTGTCTTCGACCGCGGCCCCGAATGGAGCGCCCTCACCGCCTTCGTGAGCCGACCCCTGCCGCACGCCATGCTGGGCATCGTCAGTGGCAGACGGCGCATGGGCAAGACCTACCTCCTGCGGGCGCTCGTGGAACAGTGCGGCGGCTTCTACTTCGGTGCCACGGAGGCGACCGAGGCGGAGTCCCTTCGGCAGTTCAGCGCGGCTGTGGCCGAGTACACGGGTTCTCCGGTCCCCTTCTCCTTCGCCACCTGGGACGACGCGGTCTCGTACCTCTTCGGAGCCGCGGGCCCCGGGCGTCGGCCGCCGGGCGGGCCGCATCCGGACGGCCCGTTCCTCGTCGTCATCGACGAATTCCCCTACCTCGTGAAGGTGGCTCCGGAACTGCCGTCGCTCTTCCAGCGTGCGATCGACCGCTACCAGGGGGAGGAGAGCCGGCTGCGCCTTCTGCTCTGCGGTTCCGCCATGTCCGTCATGGGCGGCCTGCTGGCCAGCAGCGCGCCGCTGCGCGGCCGGGCCCAGCTCGAACTCGTCGTACGGCCCTTCGGATACCGGGCCGCGGCGGACTTCTGGGGCATCGCCGCCGCCCCCGCGCTCGCCGCCCGGTTGCACACGGTGCTCGGCGGTACCCCCGCCTACCGCCGGCAGTTCCTCGCGGATGATGTCCCCTCGGATCTGGGTGAGTTCGACGAGTGGATCTGCCGCACGGTCCTCTCACCCTTCAGTCCGCTCTTCCGGGAGGCGAGGTATCTCCTGGCCGAGGAGGCCGACATCCGCGACCCGGCGCTCTATCACTCCGTGCTGGCCGCTGTGGCGCAGGGCAACACGACACGTGGCGGCATCGCGAGCTACATCGGCCGCAAGTCCGTCGACATCTCGCACCCGCTCAACGTGCTGGAGGACAGCCACCTCCTGGCACGGGAGGCGGATGTCTTCCGGGCGGGCAGGTCGCAGTACCGCATCACCGAACCCCTGATCACTTTCTACGAGGCGGTCATGCGCCCCGCGTGGGCCCGGCTGGAGGGCGGGCAGGCCAGGGAAGTCTGGGCGCAGTCCGGGGAGCGTTTCACGGCCCAGGTGGCCGGCCCCCACTTCGAGGCGCTCTGCCGTGAGTACGTGCTGGGCCCCGGGCGTTCCCTGCTCAGCACGTCTCTGGGCGAGGTGGGCAGCGGAGTCGTGACCGACCCCAAGGAGCGCCGCCAGATCCAGGTCGATGTCGCCGTGGCCGAACAGGGATCCGGCGGAAACCGTCCTTCGGTGGCCCTGCTCGGCGAGGCGAAATGGGGCACGGTCATGGGACTTCCCCACCTTGAGCGCCTCGGCCGGGCACGAGAGCTGCTCGCCGGCCGGGGCATGGACGTATCGCACTGCGGTCTGGCCTGCTTCAGCGCGGCGGGCTTCAGCGACGCCCTGAGGGCCGCAGCAGCACGTGGCGAGGTGCTGCTGATCGGTCTCGACGAGTTGTACGGGCGGGCCATGCCGACCGGGTTCCCGCACTAGCCCGCCCGGTCTGTCGATCCGGACGCCTGGAGGAGTTGTCCACAGCCTGTGGAGAAACCGGGCGGTGCGAGATGCCGCTGTCGGCGGCGCCCGACAGCATTCACCAGCGGGACGGGAACTCCGGTGGCACCGGCGGTCGTTCTCTGACCAACCGGCCGATCCCCGGACCGAAGCCCCGGACCCGTCGGTCCCGGACATCGCACCTTGACCCGAGAACAGAGCACAGAGCACAGAGCACAGGCAGCAGAGACCCGAACCGCAGGTCCGGGCAAAAGGCCGGACGGTGACGCGCACCCCCCTGCCCGCCGCACCCGAGAGGGAAGGACCCCACCCCGCCCGAGCGCGGCATCGCGCGTCGCCGTCCGGCTTCCGGCGCTCCCGCCCCGGTTCCTCATGGCCCTGAGGAATATCGGCGCCGAACGGGCGACCCGCACTCGCCGAGGGCTCCCGTCACCGAAACCCTCGCCGTCCCCTCACGGCGAATCGCTACCCACAAGCGTGATCAAACGGACACGTGACGTCAACACCCGATCGGGGATTTACTACTTACGCCCGTTTTACCGTGGGCGCGCAGTGAAGCACGGCGGGGCGCACAACCCCCTGGGCCAGCCACGCACCAGGGAAGACACCCCACACAGGGCCACTCCCGCGACCCACGGGGGTCATACGGCCTCGTAGGCCAGCCCTTCCAGCCCGTCGAACCCCTCGAATCCGTCGAGGCCCTCGTAACCCACACCGCCTCCGCAGGCCAGCCGGGCCTCGGCCCGCTCACAGCGGTCCAGTTCGCACCACACGCGCTTGCCGTCGCCCTCGCGGCTCCAGCCCCAGCGGTCGGCGAGCCCGTCGACCAGGGCGAGCCCGCGGCCTCCTGTCTCCTCACCGTCCGCGCAGCGGGGCACCGGCGCCCGCTCACTGCTGTCCGCCACCTCCAGGCGGACCGTGGCCGCGTCGGCGGCCTCGCACGGCAGGGACAGCCTCAGCACGGCCGTACAGCCGGTGTGCACCACGGCGTTGGTGACCAGTTCGGAGACCAGCAGCACCAGGATCTCCGCGAGCGGTTCGTCGGCCTCTATCCCCGAGCCGGCGAGCCGCGAACGGGCCCACCTCCGGGCTCGCCCCACCTCCGCGGGGTCGGGCCGGACTTCCAGCTGCATTTGAAGCACCTGCACCGCTCACACCATCCGAACCGGCGGACACCAAGGCTCACGCCTCACGAGGGCCACGATCGTGGCCATTTTCTGCATGCGCAGAACAACGGCCTGAGCAAGGTTCACGGAACGTGAATCCCTTACGGGACAGCTTGATTGACGCGTTGTCGCCCCAACAAGCGCTTCAGGCATATTCCAGCGTGAAGGAGTACCCGTGCGGCATACTGTGCGACGCTCGCCGGGAGGGGGCGACACGGCGGGGGCGCGACGGCCTTCCGCCTTGCGAGCAGCGGCGCGCACGGCCCGGTCCCGGGCTGCCCCAGGAATCACACCGGTATGGCTCGTGCTCGGAACCCCTCGCATTTCACACAAGGTACCCGAGCCGACCGATCGTTCCGGCCGTTGCGCGGCCCGCGCAGGACACAACCCGATATCAACGCTCTGTGACACCGAGATGCCACGATCCGCGACATCACGGGGCGCTCTCAGCCCGCCGGTGCCACCAGATCCGCGGCGAGCAGCTCCGCCGCCCGGGCTCCCCCGCCCGCCCGACGCTCCCGCGGCCAGGCCCGCTTCGGATGCAGACGCACCTCCGATTCCCAGGTGGAGCCCATACCGCCGTGCACCTGGAGACAGTCGCGGGCGCCCCGGCCGACCGCCTCGTCGGCGAGCAGCCGGGCCGCGGCGATGTCCACCGGGTCGGCCGCCACGCGCACCGCCGCGCGGGCCACCTCGACCCGCGCAAGCATGTCCGCGCCCAGACCCTGCACCGCCGGAAACACCCCGATCGGCCGACCGAACTGCTCCCGCACCCGGGCGTGTTGCACGGCAGGCTCACAGGTCCGCCCCGCACTGCCGAGTTGCTCGGCGGAGGCGAGGAGAACGGCGACGGGGACGTCCGGGGCGGGGCGTCCGGGGCAGGGGCCGACGGGGGCGGAGGCGGGGGCGGCAGCCGCAGGTCCGGTGCTCACCGCCCCGGACGTCCCGCGCGGCGCGGCTGGCCGCCTCTCGTTCAGCCGCCTCTCGTTCAGCCGCCTCTCGTTCGGCCGCTTGTCGTTCGGCCGCTTGTCGTTCAGCGGCACCTCAGGCACCTGACGCAACGGCGTCATCGGATCCACCGACCGCGCCGGCACACGGCCCCCCGGGCGGGCTCCCCCGACCACGCGCACGGCCGACATCCCGGTGGCCCCGACCACCGCCCACACACACCACATCCGCCTCCCTCAGCCACTCCCCCTGTCCAACCCCCCGTCGACCGCCGTCACGACCGTCTCCCCGCTTCGCCGCCCCCGGCACCGCCCCCGCCGCCAGATGGGTCGCGATCAGCGGTCCGGTCCACAAGGCGCGTCCCGCCTCCTCGAAGGCCAGGACAGCTTCCGGAAGGCCGAGTCCGACCCCGCCGTCGGCCTCCGGCAGACGCAGGGCGAAGAACCCCGCCTCGCCGAGTTCCCGCCACAGCCTCCGGTCCAGCCGACCCGACCCGACGGCCGCCCGCAGGGCCTCGCGTCCGAAGCGCCGCTCCAGGAGCCCGCGTACGTCGGCACGCAACGCGCGCTGATCGCCAGTCAGTTGAAACCGCACGGCCAGTCCGCTCGGCGACGATGTTCCGCTGGATCTGGGACGTGCCCGCGGCGTTCGTGTACGACAGCGACGGCAGGCGGCCGAGGGCCCAGACGTGGTCCAGGTCGAGGGCGTCGGCTCCCAGGACCACCGCCGCCGTGTCGTACAGGTCCGGGCGGGCGTGGGTATACCGCGGCTCGAAGACCGAGCCGCCGGCCTCCGGCACCGCGCCCGGGGACATCTCCGCCGCGCTGACGTTCCACTGCGTGAGCCGCCACAGCGCGCGGAACTCGGCGTTGAGGACGCCCAGCCCGCTCCGCAGGGCGGGATCGTCCCGGCGCCCGTTCCGACGGGCCTCGCGGGCCAGTTCGCCCAGCACCCGCCAGCACCCAACGCCCTCGCCGAAGATGGCGATCCCGCGTCCGAAGGAGAGGGTCACCATGGTCACCCGCCGGCCGTCCTGGCTACGCGCGCGTGCGCAGGGCCGCGAGGTGGTGCGTGGGCTGGGCGTCCGGCTCACGCACGGCCACGGGATGCCCGAGATGCCGGTGATCACCAATAGGCGACCCGGACGATACGCCCGAGAACCTCGCGACAGCCGAGGGGAGGCCATCGCCCGGCATGGAATCCGGATCGGGGACCCGGAACAGTCGGCGGCGGCCTTCGACGCGGACGGATTCCTGCGCAGGGGCGACCCGGGGCGGCTCACCGCGGCATGGCCTCGTATCTGCGCGCGGAAGGGCCGGCACCGCACAAGCCGCCGGAGCGGCTGGAGGTGGTGGACGCCTTCCGCGCAACGAGACACTGCGCAAGTGTGCTCAAGTACGAGCTGCGCCAGCGGTACGGGCCGGGGTGCCGGGGGTCCCGGAGGCCGCCCCGGCCCGTGAGGCGGCGGGGCACACTCCGGGACCGGGTCCGTGAAGCGGCGCGGGTTGTTCCTGGACCGCTGAGCAGCGGAGCTGTGCTCGGGGACCGGGAAAGCGGCGGAGCCCTACTCCGGGACCGTGAAGTAGCGGGCGAACGCGTGGACGACCTCGTCCTCGCCCACCCGGCCGTCCCCGTCCGCGTCCAGCGCGGTGGCGGCGGCGCGGCACATCTCGTCCCGGACGCCCAGGATGCGCAGTACGCGCGCGGTCTCCTCGACCGTGACCGAGCCGTCACCGTCGGTGTCGGCGACCGCGAGGGCCGTGTGCAGGAAGGGGCGGGCGATCTCGGCGAACCGGTCGGGGTTGTCGCGCAGCCGCTTGACGGCGCCGCCCACGAACTCCTCGCGGCTGATGCGCTGATCTCCGTCCCGGTCCGCTATCCCGGCCATGCCCTGCCAGAACGCCTCCGCGCCGGCGTACAGCGCCTGGCCCTTGTCGGAGCGGGCCGCCGTGCCGAACTCAGTGAGCAGCGCCTTGGCCGCCCCGCTGAAGTCCTCACGGTCGATGTAGCCGTTGCCGTCCTGGTCGAAGGTGGCGAATCGGGCCGCGATCCTGCGCTCGTACTCGCTGCTGACCATGTCTCTTAGGGCCGCCTTACGTCACGTGGGGTGCATCCGTGCTGGAGCGTACGACGTCAGCGGCGCTCGCGGAGCGGGAAAACGACGGTTGTGCCAAGACCGAGGGAATTTTGGAACAACGGTGTGGCACCGCGACGGCCCGCGCTCAGGCCGTGACCGGGCTCTCCGTGACGGCCGTGGCGAGGTCGGGCTGGACGTCGAACAGCCGGCGCACCCCCAGTGCGTTGATCACACGGTTGACATGGGCGCCCGCGCCCGTGCCCGCGCCGATCCCGTCGGCGGGCAGGATCAGCCGCAACCGCCCCTGACAGGAGCGCAGCAGCCGGCGGGCGGCGATCAGCACGCCGACCCCGCTGGAGTCGCAGAACACCACGTCGGAGAGGTCGACGACCACTCGGTGCCGACCCTCGGCGACCGCGTCGTGCACCCGTTGCCGCAGCGTGGGTGAGGTCGCCATGTCGAGTTCGCCCGATACCCGCAGCACGATCCATCCGCCGTGCTCCTCGCCGGTCACTTTGAACGCCACCACCATGCCCTTCGCTCGCCGGAACCCCCGGACCGCCGGACAACCGGAAGCCGTCGCTACGCTTCCCTGCCGCACGGCTGCCCAGCCGCCGTTCCCTGAAACACCCCACCGAAAACGAAAAGCAGTCGATAAGGGCTTGTTTCAGTCGCCTTCGATCCTGTTCGATCGTATTTGTTATGCGTCTGATCATTCGGGCGGTGGGTAGGCGAGACAGAAGCCGTGAGGTGTACCAAAGGTCGCCGGACACCCACGGCCCGTCAAAGGCGCGCGTTGCCACAAAGGGGCGTGTGTTGTCAGACATGCCGACTAGATTCGAGAGCAAGGCAGGCGCACGCTGATCACGGCACGGACACCGGCACGGGGAGGGGGCCGCATGGGGCAGAAGGGCGCACCGCTGCGCTGGGACCGCAAGATGCAGCAGCGGCTCGCACGCGGCGAGGCCGCGGCCCTGGGCGAGCTGTACGACCGCTTCGCGTCCCTCGTGCACGGCCTCGCACACCGCGTCGTCGGCGACGAGCGGGCGGCCGACGGCATCACCCGCGATGTCTTCGCCCACGTCTGGGAGCACCCCGACGCCTACGACCCCAGACAGGGCCCGCTGCGCACCTGGGTCGCGGCGCTCACCCACCGCCTCGCCGTGCAGCGGCTGCGCGCCACGGGTACGGCCGCGCTCGCCGAGGACGGGGGCGGCGCTGCGCAGGCGGAGGAGCTGGAGCGTACGGTCCGCAGCGCCTCGGTCGCCGCCCGCGCCGACTACATCGTGCAGGCCATGCCCGCGCCCCTGCGGGCCGCCCTGGAGCTGGCCTACTTCCAGCGCCGCGACTACCGCCAGACCGCGACCGACCTCGGCGTCACCGAGGACGAGGCCCGGCGCCGCCTGCGCCTGGGCCTCCAACTGCTCGCCACCGCCCACGAGGCCGGCTCCCCCGGCGCCCCGCCCGGGTACGGAGGTGCGGCATGAGCACGTACGACGAACACGGCGGACCCGGCGACGAGGACCACCACACGAGCCCCGACGAGCCGGAGGAGAAGACCGGCGACGAGTTCTCACCGGGGGTGCCCGCAGGCGACACCGAGGTGAGCGCTGCCGCCGGCGCGGGCGTGGACACCGGCGCGGGCATGGGCATGGGCCCGGCAGCGAAGACGGACACCAGCACGGGCAAGGCAACGGACGCGAGCGCGGACGTCGGCACCACCACGCATCCGAAGACAGGCACGGACATGGGCACCGGCACGGAGGCGGACGCCGAGACAGGCACAGACCCGCAACCGAGGCCCGACAGGGACGCGGAGACGGAGACGGGCCCCGGGACGAAGGCGGACACGGACACGGACGTCGGCGCGGGCACACGGCCGAAGACCGGCACGGACGCGGACACGGCGACCGACACGGGGACGGACGCGGCGACCGACGCGGGGACGGACGCGGACACGAACGTCGGCGCGGGCACAGAGACGGACAACGGGACGGCGACGAACACCAGCACGGACCCCGACCCCACTACCGCCACCACCACCACTGGCACCACCGCCACCGCCACCACCACCGACCCCGATCACGACTCGCCCCGCACCCCACGCATACCCCTCCCCCGCGCCTCCGTCGAGGATGGCGGCGGGGCGTTGCCGGACGATCTCGCCGATCTGGGCGCGGCCGGTGCCCCGCCCGCGCTGGAGCACCGGGTGCTGAAGTCGCTGCTCGGCGCCTGGGCGCTGGCCGCCTGTTCGCCGCAGGAGGCCGGCGCCGTGGAGGAGCATCTCGGCACGTGCGGCACCTGCGCCGACGAGGCGCTGCGGCTGCGCGGGGCGGTCGGGCTGCTGCACCCGCCCGAGACCCTCGACCTGGACCCCGCGCTGCGCACCCGCGTCCTCGACCACTGCCTCGACCGGCGCCCGCCGCGCATCCCGGTGCCGCCCTGGGCGAAGCCGTACGACGCCGAGGCGGCGCGGCTGGACGCCCTGCTCCAGGACTTCGGGGACGCGGAATGGCACGCGCCGGTACGGCTGCGCTGGTTCGACGGCACGGAGGCGACGAGCCGGCGGACCACGGTCGCGGGCGTGATCGCGCATCTCCTGGCGGTGGACGGCCTGATCGCCCTCGCCCTCGGCCTGAAGGACCCGCTGGGCACGGCGCCGGAGGGCGTCACGACCCCGGCGGCGCGTACGGAGGCGTACTGGCGGGCGTCCCATTTCCCGCCGACCCGGTCGGTGCGCGGGCCCTGGCGGGAGCAGGTGCACGGCATCGTGCGGACGGCGGCGTTCACCGGTGGCGGCGCCGGGAAGCTGGCGGTGTCGTACGGCGACTTCGTGCTGCCGCTGCATGACGCGATGACCGACCGGGCGTTCGAGTGCTGGGTGCACGCCGAGGACATCGCGGAGGCCGTGGACTATCCGTACGACCCGCCGTCGCCCCGCTATCTGCACGGCATGATCGACCTCGCGGTCCGGATGCTGCCGAGTGCCCTCGCGGCGCGGCGCCAGGCCGGGCTGTCGGCGCCGCCCGGCGACTCCGGCCGCCATCTCGTCACGGCGGGCGAGCCGGGCCGTAGCCTGCGGCTGGAGATCGAGGGCCTGGGCGGCGGTGAGTGGATGATCCCGCTCGACTCCCCCGGCGCGGTCGGCTCCACCGAGCACGAGGTGGCCCATGTCGCCCTCGACGGCGTCGAGTTCTGCCACCTCGCCGCGGGCCGTGTCCCGCCGGAGGAAGCGGTGGCGGGCCAGTTGGGCGACCGCGCGGCGATCAGGGAAGTGCTGTTCGCCACGGCGGGGTTGAGCAGGTTGTGAGCAGCGTGCGGGAAGTGGGGGGTGCGGGCGGGGGCGTATCGCTCACCCGCGCCGACGGGGTCCCGCTGCGCCCACCCGTGCCGCCCCAGCGGCACGACTGCCCGCAGCTGGGGCGGATCGCAGCCACAGCCCCCTAGGCGAACACAACCGTCCGTCGCCCATTGACCAGAATCCGCCGCTCCGCATGCCACTTCACGGCCCGCGCCAGCGCCTGGCACTCCACGTCACGTCCCACCGCCACCAGCTGATCGGGCGTGACATCGTGCCCCACCCGCTCGACCTCCTGCTCGATGATCGGCCCCTCGTCGAGATCGGCGGTCACATAGTGGGCCGTCGCGCCGATCAGCTTCACGCCCCGCGCATGCGCCTGGTGATACGGCTTCGCGCCCTTGAAGCTCGGCAGGAAGGAGTGGTGGATGTTGATGATCCGCCCGTTCAGCTGCTTGCAGAGATCGTCGGACAGGACCTGCATGTAGCGGGCCAGCACCACCAGCTCCACGCCCTCCTCGCGGACGATCTCCAGCACCCGCGCCTCCGCCTCCGCCTTGGTGTCCCGGGTCACCGGAATGTGGTGGAAGGGAATGCCGTACGAGGACACCAGCTCGGCGAAGTCGGTGTGGTTGGACACCACCGCGGCGATCTCCACCGGCAGCGCCCCGGTCCGCGCCCGGAACAGCAGGTCGTTCAGGCAGTGCCCGAACCTGCTGACCATGAGCACGACCCGCATCTTCTCGTCGGCCCGGTGGATCTGCCAGTCCATCTGGAAGGAGTCCCCGATCGCCGCGAAGCTCGCCCGCAGCTTGTCCACCGTCACCGGCGGCTCCGCCGAGAAGTGCACGCGCATGAAGAACAGACCCGTGTCGTGGTCACCGAACTGCTGGCTGTCCTCGATGTTGCAGCCGGTCATGAAGAGATAGCTCGACACGGCGTGCACAATGCCCTGTTTGTCCGGGCAGGAGAGAGTGAGGACGTACTGATCGGCGGGCGCCGCGGCTCGGCTGGGGGGCTGCTCGTTCATGCAGCACAGGGTCCCATACACCACCGGCCACAGCGCAGGCGTCCGGGTACCGGAACGCCGGAAGGCTCCGGCGGGCTCACGCCGACCGGGTGAGGATCCGCAGCACCTCAAGGGTGCGCGGCGGCGTGTCGGGGTCCTCGCCGTCGCTCACGGCCATCCGTACATGCGCGTCGCGCGCCGCCCGCAGCGCCTCCGGCCAGGAGGGATGCTCGACGTAGGAGGAGACGGGGGCGTCCGGGCCGACCTGGTGCATGATCCGCAGCACCCGCAGCACGGCCGTGTCGACCAGCGCCGCTTCCTGTGAGTCACGGAATATCGTGCCGACGTATTTCTCGGCGGACCAGTTGTCCAGCCAGGTGTCCTCGACCAGGCGGTACACGGCGTCGGTGACGTCCCCGTACCCCTCGACCCCGGCCAGCCAGACGTCCCGCTGGAAGACGGGGTCGGAGAGCATGTGCAGCGCGGAGCGCACATTGGTGCGCCAGCGCCACCACGGCATGTCGTTGAGCGGCATGCCGCCCATGGTGGAGTAGCGACGGGCGCGACGGGAAGTGTTCTCCGAACCTTGCACGGTCACCGATCGTACGTTCCTCGCCCACAGCCCCGAACCGCCCCCCGTAATTCACCCGCGCGTCACCACATATTGACCACGGGTCACGCCCTGGTTAGTGGTGTGGCGGAATCGTGCGGATCCATGACCGGCAGGCGTCTCCCCCGAAGCACCTTTCCCCCCGCCTCACTCGCCGCACCTCTCGCCTCACCTCTCTCCTCAGCCAGAGCCGGTGTCCGCGCGGCAGCCGCCCTGGTGGCGTGTGCCTCGCTCACCGTGGGCTGCGGTGCCATCCCCGGCCTCTCCGGCGGCGACGGCACCGACGAGATCACCGTGATGACCTGGGCCCCGGAACAGACCGACGCGACCAACAAACCGGGCATGCCCGCCTTCGCCAGCGCCTACGCCCGCTGGATCAACGCCAACGGCGGCCTCGGCGGTCGCAAGCTACGCGTACTGACCTGCAACGACAACAACGACAGCGTCGGCGCCGCCGCCTGCGCCCGGCGCGCGGTCAAGGAGGGGGCGGTCGCCGTGATCGGCTCCTACAGCCAGCACGCCGACTCCTTCTTCCCCATCCTGGAGGGCTCCGGCATCCCCTACATAGGCGGCTACGGCACCACCAGCGACGAGTTCACCTCCCCGCTCTCCTACCCCGTCAACGGCGGCCAGCCGGTACTGCTCGCCGGACTCGGCAACGAGCTGGCGAAGGAGTGCGACACCACCGTCCTGGTACGTCCCGACACCATCGCCGGCGACGAACTGCCGCCCCTGCTCAACGCGGGCCTGACCGCCGGCGAGCGCGACGACGCCGGCGATGTGCGCGCTCCGGAGGACGCCACCGCGTACGCCACCGCCTCCCGGCAGGCACTGGAACAGGCCACCGCCGACGACCTCGGCACCGGCTGTGTGGTGCCCGCCCTCGGCGACCGCACCAGCACCTTCATGGACTCCTTCCGCCGGGTCCGCGAGGACTACCCGGACGTGGCCACCGGCACCGTGCTCGGCAGCGTCGACCAGACCGTGATAGACGCCTCCGGCGGCGCGTCCGGCCCCTACGAGGGGTCGTACGTCACCAGCTGGTACCCCGGGGCGACCGACAAGCGCTGGGACGCGATGAAGAAGGTGATCAGCGAGCAGGCGTTCACCGACACCCGGATCGACCCGACCGACGCGGGCGTGCAGACCACCTGGATCGCCTACACCGTGTTCAAGGCGGTGGTCGACGAGATCGGCGGCGGCGAGGTGAACGCCGACACCGTGCGCCACGCGCTGGACTCCGGCATGAAGATCGACACCGGTGGGCTGACCCCCCAGCTGCGCTGGCAGTTCTCCGACAAGCTGGGCAAGGTCGGCTTCCCGCGCCTGGTCAACGCCAACGCGACGCTCCAGGTGGTGCGCGAGGGCCAGCTGGTCGCGGCCCGCGACGGCTTCATCGACGTGACCGCGACCCTGTCCAACGCCGAGACGAGCTGAGCCGCACCCGAGCCCTGCCCGAGCCGTACCCGACCGTGGCGAACGGCACCCCCGGCCCCGCTGTCACAGCTGGGTCGGGGTCCGCTCGGTCAGCCCGTACTGCTTGGCGATCGTGTTCCACAGCGCCGCCGCCTTCTCCTTCTCGGCGGTCGCCGTACCGCTCGCCTCATTGCCGGCCTGCGTCTGGTCGGTGGACTTGGCCTGTCCCTTGGAACAGGACTTCTTGTCCCCGGCGACCTGGTCGGCCCAGGAGGCGTAGTGGTTGTCGGCGGACGCCGACGCCTGCCACGCCTTGGTGAGCGCGGTGGTCAGCGCGGACTGGTCCGGCAGCCGGTCGACGGACAGCGCGGCCAGCTTCGTGACCAGATCGGTGCGCTGATTGGCCGCGTCCCGCAGATCCGTGGCCGCCGCGGCGAGGTTCTTGCACGCCTTCACGTCCGCGACCGCGTTGATCACCGCGGTCCGGCTGGCGCCGCTGTCCGCGAGCAGCTTGTCCAGCTCCACGGCCTGGGCCTGAGCCGGATCCGCGGATGGCGAGGCCGACGCCGACGCCGACTCCTCGTCCGTCGCGGGCGCGGTCGCCGACACCGTCTTCGGCGCGCTGTCGCCACCGCCGCCGCCGGCACCCATCAGCGCGCCCGCGCCGACCCCGACGACCGCGATCGCGACCCCGACCGCCGCGAACAACGGCACCTTCGAGCCCGTACGACCGCCCCGGCGCCCCCCGCCGTCCCGCCCGGCCCGCCTGCCCCGGCCGCCGGACCCGTCGTACGACACCGCCGCCGGACCCGGACGCCCCGGACCGGCGGGACCACCCGGCCCGGCATGCTGCGGCTGCTGGAAGCGGGGCATCTGCTGGGTGGACGCGGCGGGGCTGTCGCCCGGCTCGTCCCGGAAGAGCCCCGCGAACTCGGCCGGCGGTCCCGCCGGGCCCCCGCCGTCGGTGACCGGCGGAATGAACTGCGTGGCCTCCGCGTCGGGCCCCCCACCGCCCGGCGGCTGCTGCCGCGGAGCGGTGCCCAGATACGTCGTCGTCTCCCCCGGCCGCTCGGCCGGTGCCCCGCCCGCCGGTACCTCGGGCGGCAGCGCCCCCGGCCCGACCGGCGGCAGGAACTGCGTCGCCGCGGCGGCCGAATCGCCGCCCGGCCCCATCGGAGCCGCCGGAACCGGCGGGATGAACTGCGTCGCCCCCTCGTCACCGGGCGGCATCGAAGCGGCGGCATGGCCCGGACCCGGCGGCAGCTGAGAAGCCCCTCCCGGCCCGGCCGGCACCGGCGGCAGATACTGCGTCGCCGGCTCCTGCGCGGGCGGCAGCGCGTGATCAGGGGCGGGCGGCTGGGCGGGCGGTGGAACAGCCTGCGGGCCCGGGGCGGCGTACGGCCCCTGTGCCTGGTAGGCGGGGCCGCCGCCGTACGCGGAGCCATCGCCGCCGTACGCGGAGCCGTCGCCGTAGCCGGGGTGGGGACCACCGTAGGACGCCCCGCCGCCTCCCTGCGGCGCCGGTCCACCGCCGTACGGCGACGGCTCGCCGCCGTACCCCTGACCGCCGTACGTGTTGCCGCCGTACGTCTGCGCGCCCTCCGGCGGAAGCGGGCCGGGAAGCGGGCCGGGGTGCTGCGCCGGCGGGGCGGAAGGGACCGTCAGGGCGGTCCACGGGCCGGGGTCCGGCTGGGCGTCGCCGCCCCACTGCCCGCCCTGGCCGGGCTGCGGGCCCTGCGGCTGCGAAGTCTGCTGGGAAGGGTGGGGCTGCTGAGAGTGCTGCGGCTGCTGCGGCTGCCAGGGCTGGTCGGCCGGTGGGGCCGTCGGGCGGTCCGGGCCCCATGGCTGGTCCCATGCCTGGGCGCCCTGCGGCGCCGAAGCGGGTATCGCGGCCCCGGGCGGGACGGGCGCGGGACCCCCCGGCTGGTTCAGCGCGCCCGGGAGCAGGGGCTCACCGCCGTCCGAGGGCAGCACGATGCCTTCGCGCGCGGGCCGCGCCGAGGGCTCCTCGCCCTGTCCACTCTGCGTCACCGGGACTCCTACGAATGGGGGACCTTCGGGATCGTCGGCTCACGCTACCGGGTCCCCAGAGCCCGGTGCCACGCAGCACAGGACGTGACCTGCCGCCCTGTGACCGGCGTTACCCGACCGGCCCCCGCCGGGCCGGTGCCGTCACCTCCCGTTCGGGAAGCCCGCGTTCCCCGCGCGTCGCACGCCCGCGCGGGGCTCCGTCCACGCGGTCCGTCACGCGGCCTGCTGAAGATCCAGCCGGGCCCCGAACTCCCTGACGACCGGCTCCTCCTGGTACGGCTCCAGCCGCTGCTGGAAGTCCTCCAGGTATTCGGCGCCCCGGTTGGAGCGCAGCGACCCGAGCAGTTCCACGGCTTTGAGCCCGGTACTGCACGCCTCCTCGATCTCCCGCTTCTGCACCTGTGCGGTGGCCAGCAGCACATAGCCGATGGCCCGGCGGCGCGCCCGCCCCGGCGGGTGCCCGGCGAGGGACTCCTGGGCGCACCGGGCCGCGGCGTCGGCCTGGCCGAGGTCGCGGTGGCAGTGCGCCAACTCGTCGGAGAGATACGCCTCGTCGAAGTGCGCGATCCACACCGGGTCGTCACCGGACTCCGGTTCGGCCCGCTCCATGGCGTCGACGGCCCGCCCGGACACGGCCTGGGCGGAGCGCGCGTCGCCGAGCAGGGCGTGCCCGCGTGCCTCGGCGGCGTGGAACATCGCCTCCGCGCGCGGGGTGACCTGCCCGCGCGCCCCTTCCTGCGCCGCGCGCGCCAACTGGGAGATCTCGCGCGGGTTTCCGAGCTGGGCGGCGAGATGGCTCATGGACGCGGCCAGCACATAGCCGCCGTACCCGCGGTCGCCCGCGGCCTGGGCGAGCCGCAGCGCCTGGATGTAGTAGCGCTGGGCGAGCCCCGGCTGGCCGGTGTCGACGGCCATGTACCCGGCCAGCTCGGTCAACCGGGCGACCGCGGCGAACAGTTCCCGTCCGACCGCCTCCCGGTAGGAGCCGGCCAGCAGCCCGGAGACCACGCTGTTGAGGTAGTGCACGACGACCGGGCGCACATGCCCGCTCCCGTACTGGTGGTCGAGGCCCACGAGGGCCTGGGTCATGGCCCGTACGGCGGCCACGTCGGACAGGCCCACGCGCGGGCCCGCCGAGCGGGCGACCTGGGTGTCCGGCGAGGAGATCAGCCAGTCCCGGCTGGGTTCGACCAGCGCCGAGGCGGCGACGGAGGAGCCGGACAGGAAGTCCCGGCGCCCCACGTCGCTGCGCCACAGCTCGCAGACCTGCTCGATGGCCCCCAGTACCGTCGGCGAGAACTGGAGACCGACACCCGAGGCGAGGTTCTTGCCGTTGGCCATGCCGATCTCGTCGATCGTGACCGTACGGCCGAGCTTGCGGCCGAGTGCCTCGGCGATGATCGCCGGGGCCCGGCCCCGCGGCTGCTGTCCACGCAGCCAGCGGGCCACGGACGTCTTGTCGTAGCGCAGGTCGAGTCCGTGCTCGGCGCCGCACATGTTGACCCTGCGGGCCAGCCCTGCGTTCGAGCAGCCCGCTTCCTGGATGAGCGCTTGCAGCCGTTCATTGGGCTGCCGCGCGACGAGCGGCCTAGCGGCCATGGGCCTACCCCCTGCTTTCTGGCGACAACGGTGCTTGCCCGCGCACCTGGTTGACGTGATTTCCTGACCGGTTCTCGAAAATTTCCGGCCGTGAAGATCAATGCCCCGTGGACATACCGCTAATGCGAGACATGCGAGTATTGCCGGGGTAAAAGCGGATGGCACCCCACATCTGGCTACCCAGGCCCCGCCGCGGATCCTCCCGCGCGCCCCCAACTGTGCACCGATGCGCCCCGGACGCCGGACCGATGCCCCTCCCCGGCGCGCGAAACGGCCGTAACCCGCGATTAGCCTGGTAGTTGTGTTGAACGTGGAAGATACGATCCCGGGCACCAAAGCCGCAGAAATCCCGCAACAGCGTGGGGAATCACTGCTGGAGACCGCCGTCCGCTATGCAGAGGAACGCCACTGGGACGTGTTCCCCGGCACCTGGCTGGAAGACGTCGACGGGGTACAGCGCTGCTCATGTGCCGACCTCGCGTGCGATGCGCCGGGTGCGCACCCCGCGCGCCCCGACTGGGCGAGCCAGGCGACCGGCAGCGCGACCGTCGCCCGCCGGATGTGGCAGAAACAGCCGACCGCGTCGATCCTGCTGCCGACCGGCCGCACCTTCGACGCGCTCTCCGTCCCGGAGACGGCGGGGTTCCTGGCGCTGGCGCGGATGGAGCGGATGCAGTTGACGCTGGGGCCGGTGACCTTGACGCCGGATCGGCGGATGCGGTTCCTGGTGCTGCCCGGCGGCGCGGCGAAGGTGCCGGATCTGGTGCGCAAGCTGGGGTGGTTGCCGTCGTCCCTGGACCTGGTGGCGCTGGGCGAGGGCGAGTACGTGGCCGCGCCGCCCACCCGGTTCGGATCGCGGGGGGCCGTGCAGTGGGCTTGCCGCCCGACTCCGGCGAATCGGTGGCTGCCGGATGCGGAGGAGTTGATCTCGGCGTTGGCGTATGCGTGTGGGCGGGATCGGTAACGCGTTTTCCTCTACCTGGTTGATCTTCAGAGGCGGCTGTCCCTGGTGGATGGCCGCCTCTCGTTTGCCTGGTTGATGATGTATTGCGGCTTTCGTTGCGTTGTGGCTGGTCGCGCCCGCGCGGCGGAGCCGGATATCGAGCACGGTCCCGCGCCCCTATCGGGGCGGATAAGTGCACGTAGGGTGCGAGGCATGACCTCTGCTGTTCGGATTGTCGGTCTTTGGAAGCGGTTCGGGGACCAGATTGCCGTTGGGGGGATCGATCTCGATCTGCCTGCCGGGAAGTTCATCGGGCTGGTGGGGCCCAATGGGGCCGGGAAGACCACCACGCTGTCGATGGTGACCGGGCTGCTGCGGCCCGACCAGGGGTCCGTGGAGATCGTCGGGCACGATGTGTGGCGGGATCCGGTGGAGGTCAAGGCCCGCATCGGGGTGCTGCCGGAGGGGCTGCGGCTCTTCGAGCGCCTGTCGGGCCGCGAACTCCTCGCCTACACGGGACGGCTGCGCGGGCTGCCGGGGGACGAGGTCGACAAGCGGGCCGGCCAGTTGCTCGACGTGCTCGATCTCGCGGGCGCGCAGCACAAACTGGTCGTGGACTACTCGACCGGGATGCGCAAGAAGATCGGACTCGCCTCGGCGCTGCTGCACAACCCCGAGGTGCTGTTCCTGGACGAGCCGTTCGAGGGCGTGGACCCGGTCTCGGCGCAGACCATCCGGGGCGTCCTGGAGCGCTACACCGCCTCCGGCGCGACGGTCGTCTTCTCCTCGCATGTGATGGAGCTGGTGGAGTCGCTGTGCGACTGGGTCGCGGTGATGGCCGCCGGGCGGATCCGGGCGCGGGGCCCGCTGGCCGAGGTGCGCGGGACCGCCCCGACGCTTCAGCAGGCGTTCCTGGAACTGGTGGGGGCGGGCGGCAAGGACGCCGCCTCCGACCTGGACTGGCTGGGCGGCGGCGCCCGGTGACGGCCCTGACCTCCACCTTCGTACGGCTGAAGCTGTCGCTGTTGCGCAATGGGCTGCGGCAGTCCGGGGGGCGGCGGGCCGCGTTCATCTTGTCGGCGGTCGTGGCGCTGCTGTTCGCCGCGCTCCAGTTGCTCGGGCTGATCGCGTTGCGCGGGCACGCCCACGCCGACTCGGTGGTGGTGCTGCTGGTGGCCGTGCTGGGTCTTGGCTGGGCGGTGATGCCGCTGTTCTTCCCCGGCGGTGACGAGACGCTGGACCCGACCCGGCTGGTGATGCTGCCGCTGCGCACCCGGCCGCTGGTGCGGGCGCTGCTGGTGTCGTCGCTGGTGGGCATCGGGCCGCTGTTCACGCTGCTGCTGCTGACCGGCTCGGTGATCGCGGTGGCGCACGGTCCGGCGGCGTACGTCGTCGCCGTGCCCGCGATCGGGGTGGGGCTGCTGGTGTGCGTGGCGCTCGCGCGGGCCGTCGCCGCCGCCAACATCCGGCTGCTGACCAGCCGCAAGGGCCGCGATCTGGCGGTGCTGAGCGGGCTGGTGATCGCGGTCGGGGCGCAGTTCGTCAACTTCGGGGTGCAGCGGCTGGGCAGCGCGGGGCTGGGGCAGCTCGGCCCGGCGGCGGACGTACTGCGCTGGCTCCCGCCCGCGTCGGCGGTCGGCGCGGTGGACGCGGTGAGCGAGGGGGCGTACGGCACGGCGGCGCTTCAGCTCGGGCTCGGTGTGGCGGCGGTGGCCGCCCTGGTCGCGCTCTGGGCGCGGCATCTGAACCGGCTGATGACGGCGCCGGACGGCTCCACCCTCCGGGCGGCGAGCGAGAAGTCCGTACGGGACCGGTCGGCGAGCGGGCTCGCGCGGCTGCTGCCGGGCGGGCGGACCGGGACGGTGATGGAGCGCAGCCTGCGCTATGTGTGGCGGGACCCGAAGACCAAGGCGGCGTGGGTGACGTCGCTGGCCATCGGGCTGATCGTGCCGGTGTTCAACGCGTTGCAGGGTACCGGGTCGATCTACTTCGCGTGCTTCGCGGCCGGGATGCTCGGCATCCAGATGTACAACCAGTTCGGGCAGGACACGTCCGCGTTCTGGATCGTCGCGATGACCGTGTCGTCGACGCGGGACGCGTACGTCGAGCTGCGCGGGCGGGCGCTGGCCCTGCTGGTGATCACCTTGCCGTACGCCGCGTTCGTCACCGTCCTGACCACGGCCATGCTGGGCGAGTGGGAGCGGCTGCCGGAGGTGCTGGGGCTGTCCTTCGCGCTGCTCGGCGCGATGCTGGCGACCGGGGCGTGGACGTCGGCCCGCTATCCGTACTCCATCCCTCAGGAGGGCTACAAGAACGTGGCTCCCGGGCAGAGCGGGCTGGCGTTCGTGTCCATCCTCGGGGGGATGGTGGCGGCGGCGCTGCTGTGTGCGCCGGTGATCGTCCTGGCGGTTCTCGCCCGCGTCAGTGCGGAGGGGGATGTGTGGGGGTGGCTGCTGTTGCCCGTGGGGACGGTGTACGGGGTGGGGG
>NZ_JBHYUG010000100.1:0-32028 GCF_042749375.1 Streptomyces sp. NPDC059477
GGAAGGCGGGCGGCCAGTGCCAGGCAGCAGGCAGCAGGCAGCAGGCAGCAGGCAGCAGGCAGCAGGCAGCAGGCAGCAGGCAGCAGGCAGCAGGCAGCAGGCAGCGGAAGGTAGCCGCAGGGCAGCGGAAGGTGGCCACAGGGCAGGGGGCGAGCGGCAGGGGGTGGCGGAAGGTGGCCGTCCGGCGGCGGGTGGCTGGCGCCGGGCCGTGGCTCGTACCGCCGCCGGGCGGCAGGCGGCGGCTCACGCCGCCGGGACCACCGCCACCGGGCACTCCGCGTGGTGCAGCACGCCGTGGGCGACCGAGCCGATCCGGGCGCCCACGGCGGTACGGCGGGCGCGGCGGCCGACGACCAGGAGCTGGGTGCCGCGCGCCAGCGACAGCAGGACCTGACCCGCGCTGCCCATCTCCACGTGCTCGATGACATGCACGCCGGGGAAGCGCTCGCGCCAGGGCCGCAGTGCCTCGGCGAGGGCCTGCCGCTCGTACGGCTCGGGGCCGCCCGCGTCGTCCAGGAGTTTCATGGCGGCGGGGTTGTAGGAGTAGACGGGCGGCAGGGTCCAGGCGCGTACCGCGCGGACGCTCGCGCCGCGTGCCGCGGCCGTGGTGAAGGCGAACTCCAGGACGGCGGCGCTGTCCTCGGGGGCGCCCTCCTGGCCGACCACGATCTCGTGCCCGGCGACCTCCGCCGTCGGCCGGTCACCGGCCCGGACGAGGACGACGGGCCGGGTGGCCTCGGCGATCACCTGCTGACCGACGGACCCGATGAGGAAGCCCACCACCTGCCCGTGTCCGCGCGAGCCCAGCACCAGCAGCTCGGCGTCCCGCGCGGCGGCCACCAGCGTGTCCGCCGGGACGCCCTCGGTGACCTCGACGGACACCTCCAGTCCGGTGTGCCGGCCGGTGACACCGCGCACCGCCTCCTCGGCGGCCTCGCGCGCCCAGCGCTCCTGCTCGTCACGGTCCCCGGCGATCACCGCGTGCTCCTCGTGCCGCCAGGCGTGCACCACCCGCAGCGCGAGATCGCGCCGGACGGCCTCCCGCGCGGCCCAGGCGAGCGCCGCCAGGCTCTCGTCCGATCCGTCCACCCCTGCCGTGACCGGGCGCGTCATCCGGCTGCCTCCTTCTGTCGAGATCACGAACGTGGCCCCCAGTCTTCCCCACGACGGTCGCCGCACCCGACACGGGGAGCGCGAGCGCCGGAACCGGAGCCCCGGTGCGCCCGGGGCCGCCCCGCGCCGACAGCCGGGCGTACCCGAGCGAAGCGGGGCGATCGAACATACGATGGGCGGGAACCGGCGCGGTCGGACAGGTTCGCCGCGCGGGGGATCGTGATCCGCTCGGGGTGGGAGAGGTATGGCACAGGCCGCCGATACGGCGCGGACCGTCATCATGACCGTCGACGACGATCCGGGGGTCTCGCGCGCCGTCGCACGCGACCTCCGGCGGCGCTACGGCGAGTCGTACCGGATCGTCCGCGCGGAGTCCGGCGAGTCGGCGCTGGACGCGCTGCGGGAGCTGAAGCTCCGCGGCGACCTGGTGGCCGTGATCCTCGCCGACTACCGGATGCCGCAGATGAACGGCATCGAGTTCCTGGAACAGGCCCTGGACGTGTACCCGGGCGCGCGGCGCGTGCTGCTGACGGCGTACGCGGACACCAGCGCGGCCATCGACGCGATCAATGTCGTCGACCTGGACCACTATCTCCTCAAGCCCTGGGACCCGCCGGAGGAGAAGCTCTACCCGGTCCTGGACGATCTGCTGACGGCGTGGCGCTCCAGCGACTACAAGCCGGTGCCCAGCACCAAGGTCGTCGGGCACCGCTTCTCGGCCCGCTCCTCGGACGCGCGCGAGTTCCTGGCCCGCAACCAGGTGCCGTACCGCTGGTACTCGGCGGACGAGCCGGAGGGGCAGCGGCTGCTGGCCGCCGCGGGCGCGGACGGGCGGCGGCTGCCGCTGGTCATCACGCCCGACGGGGAGACGATGATCGAGCCGGACGCGCCGGAGCTGGCCGCGAAGGTGGGCCTCGCCACCACTCCGGCGGCCGACTTCTACGACCTGGTGGTGATCGGCGGCGGCCCGGCCGGGCTGGGCGCGGCCGTCTACGGGGCGTCGGAGGGGCTGCGCACGGTGCTGGTGGAGCGGGAGGCGACCGGCGGCCAGGCCGGGCAGTCGTCCCGCATCGAGAACTACCTGGGCTTCCCCGACGGTGTGTCGGGGGCGCAGCTCACCGACCGGGCGCGGCGGCAGGCGGCGAAGTTCGGCGCCGAGATCCTCACCGCGCGGGAGGTGACCGGCCTGGAGGCGAACGGGGCGGCGCGTACCGTGCGGTTCGCCGACGGTACGCAGATCGCGGCGCACAGCGTGATCCTGGCGACCGGCGTGTCGTACCGCCAGTTGCAGGCGCCCGGCCTGCCCGATCTGACCGGCTGCGGGGTGTTCTACGGGTCGGCGCTGACCGAGGCGGCGTCCTGCCAGGGGCAGGACGTGTACATCGTGGGCGGCGCCAATTCGGCGGGCCAGGCGGCGATGTATCTCGCGCGCGGGGCGAAGTCGGTGACGCTGCTGGTGCGCGGCCCGGATCTGTCCGCGTCGATGTCGCACTATCTGATCCAGCAGGTCAACGAGGCGCCGAACATCTCCGTGCGCTGCAACACGGTGGTGGACTCGGCGCACGGCGGTGCGGAGCTGGAGCAGCTCACGCTGCGCGATGTGGCGACCGGGGGCAGTGAACTCGTCGACGCGAAGTGGCTGTTCGTGTTCATCGGCGCGGCACCGCTGACGGACTGGCTGGCCGGGTCGGTGCTGCGCGACAAGCGCGGCTTCATCCTCGCCGGGCCCGATCTGACGCCCGACGGGCGGCCCCCGGCGGACTGGGAGCTGGACCGGCCGCCGTACCACCTGGAGACCAACATCCCGGGCGTGTTCGTGGCGGGCGACGCGCGGGCGGAGTCCGCGAAGCGGGTCGCGTCGGCGGTCGGCGAGGGCGCCATGGCCGTGATGCTCGTCCACCGGTATCTGGAGCAGTCATGAGCGGAATTCCGCAGCCGTGCAGTCCACGGGAGATCAGCACGCTCTTCCTGTTCGAGAAGCTGAGCCCCGAGCAGCTCGGGCGGCTGTGCAGCGAGGGGCGGGTGGAGCGGTTCGAGCCGGGCCCTGTGTACGCCGAGGGCGACCCGGCGACCTGCTTCTACGTGCTGCTCGACGGCACGGTGGTGCTGTCGCGCAAGGTCGGCGCCGACGACGTGGAGGTCATCCGTACCACGCAGCGCGGGGTGTACGCGGGTGCCATGCAGGCGTACATCGGCGAGGACCGGGTGGCGCAGGTCTACAACAACGCGATGCGGGTGACCGAGCCGACCCGGTTTTTCGTGCTGCCCGCGGAGACGTTCGCGAGTGTCATGCACGAGTGGTTCCCGATGGCCGTCCATCTGCTGGAGGGGCTGTTCTTCGGGTCGAAGAACAGCCAGCGGGTGATCGGGCAGCGGGAGCGGCTGCTGGCTCTGGGCTCCCTGTCGGCGGGCCTCACGCATGAGCTGAACAACCCCGCCGCGGCGGCCGTACGGGCCACCTCCACGCTGCGGGAGCGGGTCGCGAAGATGCGGCACAAGCTCGCCGTGATCTCCGCCGGGCCGTACACGCGCGAGGCGCTGACCGGGCTCATCGAGATCCAGGAGCGCACGGCGGAGCGGGTCGCGAAGGCGCCGACGCTGAGCCCGCTGGAGGCGGCCGACCGCGAGGACGAGCTGTCCGACTGGCTCGACGCCCATGGCATCGAGGACGGCTGGCGGCTCGCGCCCACCTTCGTGCAGGCCGGGCTCGACACGGACTGGCTGGACCAGGTGCAGGCGGCCGTGGAACCGGAGATCCTCTCCGGCGCGATCGGCTGGCTCAACTACACGGTCGAGACCGAGCTGCTGATGTGCGAGATCGAGGACTCCACCAACCGCATCTCCCATCTGGTCGACGCGGCCAAGCAGTACTCCCAGCTGGACCGGGCCCCGTACCGGATGGCCGATGTGCACGAACTCCTGGACAGCACCCTGGTGATGCTCAGCGGCAAGATCGGGCAGCGGATCAAGGTCGTCAAGGAGTACGACCGGACGCTCCCGGAGATCCCCGCGTACCCGGCGGAGCTGAACCAGGTGTGGACCAACCTGATCGACAACGCCGTCGGGGCGATCGGCAGCGCGGGCGGGGACGGCACGCTGACCGTGCGGACGGCGAAGGACGGGGACCGGCTGCTGGTGGAGTTCCAGGACACCGGGCCGGGGGTGGCGCCGGAGATCAAGGACCGGATCTTCGATCCGTTCTTCACCACCAAGCCGGTCGGCGAGGGCACCGGGCTCGGGCTCGACATCTCCTGGCGGATCGTGGTCAACAAGCACCACGGGAGTCTGCTGGTCGAGTCGGTGCCGGGGGACACCCGGTTCCGGGTGCTGCTGCCACTGACCGCCGAGGACGACGAGACACCGGAGGAATCCGTATGACTGTGACCGGACTCGACCCGAGTGTGGCGCCCAGCGGGGACGGGTGCGTGGACTGTGACGCGGTCGGCGGGTGGTGGTTCCATCTGCGGCGGTGTGCGCAGTGCGGGCATGTCGGGTGCTGTGACTCTTCGCCCGCGCAGCACGCCACCGCGCACTTCAAGGCGACGGGGCATCCGCTGGTGCGGAGCTATGAGCCGGGTGAGGGGTGGTTCTGGAACTACGAGACGTCCGAGCTGTTCGACTCGGGGCCGGAGTTGGCTCCGCCGGTGAGTCATCCGGTGGGACAGCCGACGCCTGGACCGGCGGGGCGGGTGCCGGACGACTGGGCTCGGGGGTTGCATCAGTGACGGAGGTTTGAGCGCCCGGTAGCTCGGGGGGTGCCGCTGAGGGGCGGGTGCGGGTTGTCCGTGGCCGGTCGCGCAGTTCCCCGCGCCCCTGACGACGATGGAGTCGGCGGCGTGATCAGTGGGCGTTCGTCGTGGCTGCGGCCTTGTCAGGGGGCGGTGGCAGGATGGGGGGCATGTCGCACGTCGCTTTCAGGTCCTCGGCCCTCGTGGGGAGGGACGACGAGTTGTCCCGGCTTTCCGGGGTGCTCGGGCGGGCCCGGGGTGGGCAGGCGTGGGCCGTGCTGGTCGGCGGGGATGCCGGGGTGGGGAAGACCCGGCTGCTGGAGGAGGTCGCCGGGCGGGCCGCGCGGGACGGGATGACCGTGCTCGTGGGGCACTGCGTGGATCTGGGGGACGTGGGGCTGCCGTATCTGCCGTTCACGGAGATGCTGGGCGCGCTGGCCGGTGACGAGCGGTTCGCCCCGGTGCTGGCCGGCCATCCCGTCGCCGGGCGGCTGCTGGGCGGCGGAGCGGAGGAGCGGGGCGAGGGGGACGCGCGGGAGCGATCCGGCGGGGCGCGGCTGCGGCTGTTCGAGGGGATGGCCGCGCTGCTGGCGGAGCTGGCCGAGCGGGCGCCGCTGCTGCTGGTCCTGGAGGATCTGCACTGGGCCGATCAGTCGTCGCGGGACCTGCTGCGGTTCCTGCTGAGCCGGGGTGTTCTCCAGCGGGCGGCGGGCGGCGCCCCCACCCACCGGCTCGCGGTGCTGGCGTCGTACCGCGCGGACGATCTGCACCGCCGTCATCCGCTGCGCCCGCTCCTCGCCGAGCTGGTGCGACTGCCGTCGGTGGAGCGGCTGGAGCTGCGGCCCATGCCGGACGCCGAGGTGGCCACGCTGGTGCGTGGGCTGCGCGGGGAGCCGCTGCCGGACGCCACGCTGCGCCGGATCGTGGAGCGCGCGGAGGGCAACGCCTTCTACGCGGAGGAGTTGCTGGCGGCCACCGGTTCCGGGGACGGCGGGGTGCCGAGCGGGCTGGCGGACGTCCTGCTCATCCGGTTCGAGCAGTTGTCCGACACCGCGCAGCAGGTGCTGCGCACGGCGGCGGTGGCCGGGCGGCGGGTGGCGCACGACACGCTGCGCGAGGCGGTCGGGCTGCCGGACGACGTACTGGAGGAGGCGTTGCGGGAGGCGGTCGGGCGGCAGTTGCTGCTGCCGGGCGACGACGACACGTACGCCTTCCGGCACGCCCTCGCGCGGGAGGCGGTCTACGCCGATCTGCTGCCGGGCGAGCGGTCCCGGCTGCACGGCACGTTCGCCCGGGTGCTCGGGGCCCGGGGCCGTACGGCGGAGAGCGCCGCCGAGCGGGCCCACCACTCCCGGGAGAGCCATGATCTGGCCGAGGCGTTCGCCGCGTCGCTGGAGGCGGCCGATCACGCCCGGCGGGTGGGGGCGCCCGCCGAGGAGCTGCGGCATCTGGAGGCCGTGCTGGAGCTGTGGTCGGCGGTGGACGCGGACGCCCGGCCGTCAGGTGAGGGCGTCGACCGGATCGCGCTGACGCTGCGCGCGTCGGCAGCCGCCGCGCACGCCGGGGACGGGCACCGGGCGGTGTCCCTGGCGCGCGGCGCGGTCGCCGGGGTCGGGCAGGACGCGGACTCGGAGCTGGCCGCGCGCGTGCGCTACACCCTGGCCGGGAATCTGATGCGCGTCGACCACATGGCGTCCGCGTTCGCCTACAGCAGCGAGGCGCTGGAGCTGATCCCGGCCGACCCGCCGTCACCGACGTGGGTGTGGGCGGCGGCCACACATGTGTCGGCGGCCCGCATGGTGGGTGACAGCCGTACGGCGCTGGAGATCGGGCGCAGGGCGCTGCCGGTCGCCGAGCGGCTGGGCCTCGCGGACGCCCGCGCGGATCTGCTGATCTCGCTGGTGGCGTCCGAGGGCGGGCGGCGTACTCCGGAGGGCATGGAGCGGCTCAAGGAGGCCCGTGAGCTGGCCCGCGCGGCGGGCAACACGCCGGTGGAGATGCGGGCGCTGTTCAATCTCGCGGTCGGGAGTTTCGAGAGCGGCGCGCTGGAGGAGTGTCTTCCGTGGGTGGCCGAGGGCCTGGACCGGGCGCGCCGGGCGGGCATGCTGTCCTCGCCGTACCCGCTGGAGATGCGCTATCTCCAGCTGCTGGTGCTGTACATGCTGGGGCGGTGGGACGCGTGTCTGGCCGCGTCGCGCGTCGACAGCGAGCTGCTGGCGTCGGCGGGTGCCTACACGATGGCGCCCGCGCTGTATGTGCGGCTCGCGCGCGGTGAGACCGACGCCGTGGAGGAGGCGGCGGTCGCCCTGTTGCGGGGGCCGTTCGACTGGATGGGGCATCTGGTGGCGGCGAGCGCGCTGATCGTGGCGGCGGCCCAGCGCGGTGACGCCGAGGAGGCGGTGGCGCGGGCGCGGTCCATGGTCGAGGCGCTGTCGGACGAGGCGGGCACCCCGCCCGACGCGTCGGTGCGGCTCGCCGCGCTGGCCCTGTCGGCGGTCTCGGACCGGGCCGTCGCGCTGCGGCGCAGCGGGGATCCGGCCGGGGTGGCGCGCTGGACGCCGATCGCGACGGAGCTGGTCGAGCTGGCCAGGGTCACCGCCGAGCACGGCGAGGTGGGCGTCCCGCAGGGCCCGGAGGGCATGGCCTGGCTGGCCCGCGCGGAGGCCGACCTGGTACGGACGGTCACCGGCCCGGACCCGGCGCTGTGGGAGAAGGCGGTCGAGGCCTTCGGCTTCGGCGATGTCTATGAACGGGCCCGCTGCCGGCTGAGACTGGCGGAGGCGCTGCTGGTCGCCGAGCGGCGCGAGGAGGCGGCGGAGCAGGCGCGGGCTGCGCGGGAGACCGCGGTGACGCTCAAGGCGACGGTGCTGCTTGAGCAGGTGGATGCGCTGATCCGCCGGGGGCGGCTCCTGGACGGCGGGTCGACGGGGTCGGCCGGTACCTCGGGTGTGCCCGGTGCGTCCGGTGCGTCGCCGCTGACGGCCCGTGAGCGGGAGGTGCTGCGGCTGCTCGCCCTCGGCCGCAGCAACCGGCAGATCGGTGAGGAGCTGTTCATCACCGGCAAGACGGCGAGCGTGCATGTCTCCAACATCCTCGCCAAACTGGGCGCGGCGAGCCGCACGGAGGCGGTGGCGGTCGCGTATCAGCGGGGGCTGATCACACCGGACCGCACCGCCTCCGGCTAGGGCGTCGGTACGTCGGCGCCCGGGGCCGCTCCGCTCAGGAGCGGTCCGGGCCGCCGACAGCGCCACTCCGGTCGGAAGCAGCCCGGGCCAGGCCGACCGCGCCCAGGAAGCCACTCCGGTCGAAAGCGGCCCAGACGAGGCGTACTGCGCCGGGGGGCCGCTCCGGTCGGAAGCAGCAGCCCGGGCTGAGCCGACAGCGTCAGAGGGGCCGCTCGCTCAGGAGCAGTCCAGGCTGTTCAGATCGACCGTGTCGGCCATCACCTGCATCCCCTTGTCGTTGGGGTGCAGATGGTCGCCGTTGTCGAGGAACGGCAGTATCCGTTCCTGGTCGTAGGGGCTGCGCAGCGCCCGGTCGAAGTCGGCGACGGCGTCGAACTCGCCGCTGTCGCGGATGAAGGCGTTCACCTCCTGCCGTACGGCCTCTCCGGCCGCGTCCCATTCGTACCAGCCCTTGTACGGGCCGACCGTGGCGCCGACGACGCACAGGCCCTCGGCGCGCGCCCGGTCGATGATCTCCCGGTACCCGGCGATCAGGTCCTCGGCGGTGACTCCGCTGTGGGCCTTGATGTCGTTGATGCCCTCGAAGAGGAACACGGTCCGCACGCCCGGCTGGGACAGGACATCGCGGTCCAGCCGGTTCAGGGCGCTGACCCCGGCGCCGTCGGCGAGCACCTTGTTGCCGGAGATGCCCTCGTTGGCGACGCCCTCGACAGTCGTCGCGGTGGAGGTGCTCAGGCGGCGGGCGAGATAGTCGGGCCAGCGGCGGTTGAGGTCGGTCGAGGACTGCCAGCCGTCGGTGATGGAGTCGCCGAGGGTGACCACCGCGCCGATCGAGGAGCTGGTGCGTACGGTCACGGCGTCGAGGTAGAACCAGGAGCCGGTCTGACTGCCCCAGTTCGCGGCGGACTCCTCGGCGGTGTGGTCGCCCTCGGTGTAGTAGTTGGTCTGCATGGCCATGCCGTGTCCGGTCATCCGGCCGGCCGCGTCGGGGCTGTGGACGCTGACGACCAGATTGGTCTGGGCGGGCAGCTTGCCGGGCAGCGGGTCGCTGTACACGGACCCCCCGGCGGGGATGGTGACCGACCGGGAGCCGTTGAAGGTGAGGGGCTTGTTGCTGCCCCGGACCAGCTCCGCGCCCGTCTTCTGGCGGCCCGCGTAGACGTTGTCGAAGGTCACCGGCCGGTCGCCGAAGGCGTTGGACAGCCGGATCCGCAGATTGTCGCCGCCGACGCTGGTGCGGACCACGAGCCGGAAGGCACGGTCCGCGACGCCGGTGCCGACGTCCTGGGCGCTGGCGCCCCAGGTGACCACATCGTGGCGGCTCGCGGACGCGGCCGTGGCGGCGGTCGTGCCGGCGGTGACGGCCCCGGCGGGCGCGGCGGGCGCGGCGGCCATCGCCTGCCCGCTCGGCACGATCAGCGCGAGCAGCATCATGAGTGCCCCGCACAGGGACCCGATCCGTGGCCTCACCGGGCGAGGTCCTTCAGCGTGACGGACTGCCCGGACGCGAGGCTGACGTTGCGGGTCGTGCCCGCGAACTCGACGGTCGTCGTGCGTCCGCCGACACTGCGGATCTTCACGGTGGTCGGCTTGCCGTCCCGCCAGGCCAGGTCGACCACGAAGCCGCCGCGTGCGGCGACCCCGTTGAGGTGCCCGGTGGCGGCCCAGGCGTCGGGCAGAGCGGGGAGCACCTCGATATGGCCGGGCCGCGAGTACAGCAGCATCTCGGTCATCGCGGCCGGGGTGCCGAAGTTGGCGTCGATCTGGAAGATGCCACGGCCCGATTCCACCTCGTAGATGTCGAAGAGGTTGAAGGCGGTGCCGTTGCCGCCGTCGCTGGACGGGCGGAGGTTGTTGATGACGAGCTGATACGCGTGGTCGGCGTTCTTGAGGCGGGCCCAGCACAGGCTGCGCCAGGCGTTGGCCCAGCCGAAGCTGTTCATGCCGCGCGCGGTGAGCTGGGCGGTGGCGCCGTCGACGATCTCCTTGGGGGTGGAGCCGTCGGGGCGGATGCGGTCGCCGGGGAACAGGCCGACGAGGCCGGACAGATGGCGGTGGGTGGTCTCACCGAGGTTGTCGGGGGACATCCACTCCTGGAGCCAGCCGGTGGTGGGGCTGACCTCCGGCAGATAGAGCCGCTTGCGCAGGCCCGCGATGGTGGCGGCGTACGACGTGTCCTTCTTGAGGAGGGCGCAGGCGGCGGCGAAGTTGCCGAACAGCGCCCACACCAGTTCCTGGGCGTAGGTGATGCCCTTGGCGTCGAGCGGGCCGTGCTCGGGCGACCAGTCGCTGTCGGCGATCAGCACCTCCTTGGTGGTGCCGGGGAGGGTGTGGGTGAGCAGCCGGGATTCCCAGAACTCGCAGGCGCCCTTGAGCAGGGGGTAGATCTTGGCGAGGTAGGTGCGGGACTGGGTGTACTCGTAGTGCTCGAAGAGGCTGTTGACGAGCCAGGCGTTGCCCGCCGGGTGCCACCACCAGCCGCCTCCGCCGTAGGGGTTGGTGGAGATGGCGACGGTCCAGCCGGCGATCTTGCCGGTGGAGTTGCGGTAGCGGTTGCGGGGGTCGTTGAAGAGTCGTTTCGTCAGCTCGGTCCAGGAGGGGAGCTGGGCCAGACAGTAGTCGGTGTAGGCGTCGAAGCAGGGGGAGAGTCCGGTGCGGTCGGCCATCCAGTAGTTCATCTGGATGTTGATGTCGGTGTGGTAGTCGCCCATCCAGTCCGGGTCGTTGCCGTCCAGCCACAGGCCCTGGAGGTTGAGCGGGAGGCTGTCGCGGGAGCCGGTGATCATCAGATAGCGGCCGAAGTGGAAATAGGCCGCCTCCAGTTCCGGGTCGGGCACGATATCGGTGTGACGGGCGCGCAGCCGCTCCCAGGTGTCCAGCTCGCGCTGTTCGGCGGTGGAGGTGCCGAGCGAGAGGTCGAGCCGGTCGAACAGCGAGCGGTGATCGGCGACATGGGTGCGGCGCAGGGCGTCGTACGACTCCGAGATGGCGTCGGCGGCCTTGGTGCGGGCGAGGCGCTGGGGGTCGAGGCCGGGGTCGCGGAACCCGGCGGCGGCGTTCGGGGCGTAGTTGGTGCCCGCGCTGACGACGACGGTCAGTTCCTTGCAGTCGGCGAAGTCGACGCGGGTTCCGGTGACGGTGACCTTGCCGCCGTTGCCGCGGGCCTTGAGCGCGGCGCCGTAGCGCAGGCCGTTGGCGAGGCTGGCGCCGAAGTGCTCGGCGGCGGTGGAGGTCTCGCCGTGGGTGCCGGTGAGGGTGATGCTGCCGGTGTAGCGTCCGCCGCCGCTCTGGGTGAAGCGCAGGACGATCACGTCGTCGGGGTGGCTGGCGAACATCTCGCGCCGGTAGGTGACTCCGGAGCGGATGTAGGAGGCGCCGGCCAGGCCCTGGGCTAGGTCCAGGGTGCGGCGGTAGGTGTGGACGCCGCCGAGGTCGTGGTCGGGGATGTCGACGGTGAGCCGGGCGAGCAGGGTGAAGGAGCCGAAGTCGGCGCGGCCGTAGGGGAACTGGCCGTCCTTGTCGAGGGTGTCGTTGAGACCGCCGGTCCACATGGTGGCGTCGGTGATCAGCAGCAGTTCCTTGCCGGGGTCGTTGCTCGCGAGGGCGCCGATGCGGCCGTTGCCGACGGGCAGTCCCTGTTCGATGAGGGAGCCCTCGTCGCCGGGGGCCTGCCACCACAGCTGGGTGCGGGCGGCTCCGCCGGTCTCGGGAGCCTGGGCGGGGCGGGCCACAGGCGCGGCGGAGGCGGTGAAGACGGGGAGGGTGGCGAGGGCGGCGGTGAGTCCGGCGGTGGTGGCGGCCGACAGAACGGTTCTTCTGCTCGGCGCGGTCGGGCGAGACCCCGGCTCACCCGAGGGGGGGCTCGCGTCGGTGCTCGGCTCGTTCGGTGTGCTGTGCATGATGTGCGGCTCCGGGTACGTCGGGGGCGGGGGCCCGGCACGGCATGGCGCCGGGCCCCCGGAGAAGGACGGAGGGAAACCAGGACTGCGGGGGGTTGCTCCGGCGCGTCGGCGCGGTCGGTGTCCGGCGTGGACCAGGACTGCCGGGAGGGCTACTTCGGTACGTCGATCCGGTCGATGTCCGGCGCGTAGCCGTTGCCGCTGTCGAACGTGATCGTGTTGGTCCCGGCCTTGAGCTTCACCGGCACATGGACGGTGTTGACGGTCCCCCAGTCGCCCGTGGACGGGAACTTGTGCGAGGTGGCGCCGCCGCCGTTCGCGGAGACCAGGGCCGAGCGGGCGTCGCCGCTGACGTAGGTGACCTTGACCTGGTAGGTGCCGGCCTTGGCCACCGTCACGTTGTTGACGGTGAGCTTGCCGCCGACGTAGAGGTTGCCGACCTTCTTGCCGCCGGAGCAGGCGGAGCAGTCGGCCGGGGAGGCGTTGCCGCCGAGGGTGTTGCCGGACGCCTCGGCCTCGATGGTGGTGTAGGCGAGGGCCGAGGCATTGCGCGGGGTGATGGTGAACAGCCGGGAGCCGTGGGCGGGCAGCGCCTGGGTGATCTTGTCGGTGTAGGTGCCGAGGTTCTCCTTGTTCCACACGTCGCGCACCGACGCCTTGCCGGTGAGGCCGAGGGTGCCCCAGTCGGCGGTGACCTGGGCGGGGGCGTCGGAGAGGTTGAACAGGGCGACGGTGTAGGTGCCGTCGGGGTTCTTCGCGGCCCACACCTGCTGCGGGTCACCGGCGGTGACGGGCTCGGCGGGCGGCGCGCTGGACTGGTTGATCGCGATGACCTCGCGGTTGGTCAGCAGCGACAGGCCGTAGGAGTCGAGCTTGGTGAGGTCGTCGCCGGTGTAGAGGGGGGACTTGGCGATGGCCCACAGGGTGGCGTAGCTCTGCCGTTCGGCCTTGGTGAGGCCGTCCATCTCGCCGTTGCCGACGTTGAGGGAGTCGAGGTCGTTCCAGCCGCCGGGTCCGGCGTGGTCGGTCCAGGCCGGGGTGTCGTCCCAGCGGTCGTCGACCGAGTTCTCCCAGGTGACCAGGGTGTTGCAGTAGCACTCGACATCGGTGTCGATGCGCCAGCCGTTGGAGTACTGCTGCCAGTCGTCGACGTTCGCGTAGGCCAGCGACCAGGACAGTTCGAGGTGGATCGGGCGGCCCGCGGTCTCGATGGCCTGCTGCCAGGCGGCCACGTCGGCGACATTGTCGTAGTTGTCGCCGGATTTGAAGGAGCCGGGTCCGACCCCGTCGAGCTTGAGGAAGTCATAGCCCCAGTCGGCGAACATCTGGGCCTGGGAGTCGATGTACTTCTGCCCGCACGGATCGGAGAAGTCGATCTTGTACGAGCTGTCCCAGCCGTTGGTGGTGCGCAGATCGTCGTGGACGATGTCGCCGGTGGTGCAGCCGGGGGCGTTCCAGATCGGTGTGTCACCGTTGTTGTACGCCTCCTTCTGGAGGCCCACGGGGAGGTAGATGCCGGCCTTCAGGCCCTTGGAGTGGATGCGGTCGGCGACGGCCTCCATCCCGCTGGGGAAGCGCACGGGATCGGCCTGCTGGCGGCCGAACTCATCGAACCGCGGCGTCCAGTCCCAGTCCATCCACCAGCCGGCGTCGATGTTGATGTATTCGTAGCCGTAGCTCTTGAGCTTGGCGGCCATGGCGTCGGTCTGCTTGATGACGTTCGCCTCGGACAGATAGCTGTAGTCACCGTTGGGGTTGAGGCCCGGGTACTTCGACGACTGCATGGTCCAGCTGGTCCAGCCCATGAAGGGCTTGGCTGCCAGGTCGGTGGCGGCGGCCTCGGTGACCGCCGCGGGGGCGGCGGTGGTCTCGGCCTGTGCGGCGGGGACGGCGGTGGTCAGTCCGGCGGCGAGGGCCAGGACGAGCGCGGCTCTGAGACGGCGTCCGGGTATGGCGAAGGACGAGGATGACCGCATGGGTCGTACCTCCAGGGTTCGGTGCGGCGAGGGATACGGGGCGGCTCAGCCCTTGCTGGATCCGATGGTGAGCCCGCTGATGAACTGGCGCTGGAGCGCGAAGTAGATCAGCAGCGTGGGGATCGCGGTCATCAGTGCGCCGGCCGCGACCAGATTGGGGTTGGTGAAGTACGCGCCCTGGAGATTGGCGAGCGCGGAGGTGATGGGCCGTTTGTCGCCGGTGTCGACGAGGATGAGCGGCCAGAAGAAGTCGTTGTAGATCCAGATGGATTCCAGCGTGGCCAGCGCGGCGAAGGCGGGGCGGCACAGCGGCAGGATGATCTGGAAGAACTGGCGCCACACGGGGGCTCCGTCGACCTGGGCGGCCTCGGTGATCTCCTTGGGGATCGTCTTCATGTAGTTGCTGAGGACGAAGGTGCAGAAGCCGCACTGGTAGGCGATGTGGATCACGATGATGCCCCAGAGCGAGTCGTAGAACAGCAGTGAGTCGCTCATCCACCAGGGCAGCGGAAGGTTCAGGTACAGCCGGTACAGCGGGGTGATGAGCACCTGGGCGGGCAGCAGATTGCCCGCGGTGAACAGCATCAGCAGGGCGAGGTTGAAGCGGAAGTCGAAGCGGGAGACGAAGAAGGCGACGGCGGCGGAGAACAGCAGGGTGCCGAGCACGGCCGGTACGGCGATCAGGACCGAGTTCCAGAAGAAGTGCGGCATGCCGGACTGGGTCCAGGCGTCGGTGAAGTTCGCCAGGCTCAGCCCGCTCGGCCAGGAGAAGTAACCGTTGCTCGCGGTGTCCTCGTAGGGCCTGAGCGAGGTGTAGACGGCCCACAGCAGCGGGATCAGCCACAGCGCGGCGACGGAGCCGAGCAGCAGATGGCGGCCGATGTTGCGCGGGGGCCGGGAGGGGCCGGGTCTGTGCGGCTGCCGGTCGCCGGAGCGGGGGCGGGAGGCGGGCCGGCGCACGGTCGTGGTCACTGGTCCTCCTTCCGGAAGGTCTGGACGAGGAAGGTGCCGATCGCGGCGAGCGAGACGAGCAGCAGGATCACGGCGAGCGCGGAGCCGTAGCCGATGTGGCCGGCCTCGCCGACGATGTTGTCGGTGATGAGCAGGGACAGCAGTTCCATGCCGGGTTTGCTGCCGGTGCCGCCGCCGAGGACGTACACGATGTCGAAGGCGCGCAGTGACTCCATGACCGTCACCACGAGGATGATGACGTTGACGGGTTTGAGGGCCGGGAAGACGACCTTGAAGAAGGTCTGGCGGCCGTTGGCGCCGTCGAGGGCGGCGGCCTCGCGCAGGGCGGGGTCGACGCTCTTCAGGCCGGCCAGGTAGAGGATCATGATGTAGCCGGTGTGCCGCCAGCCGGAGGCGACGAGGACGGCCCACAGATTGAGGTCGGGGTCGCCGAGCCAGTCGATGGTGCCGCTCGCCCCGACGGCGCCGAGCACGCTGTTGAGCAGCCCGGTGTCGGGGTTGTAGATGATCTCCCAGATGAACCCGACGACGGCGAGGGACAGCACCATCGGCAGGAAGATCGCGGTCTGGTACAGCTTCGTGAACCGGATCTTCTTGTCCAGCTGGTAGGCGAGGAACATGCCGAACGGGGTGGGCAGCAGTGCCGTGAACAGCAGCCAGATCACGTTGTGCTGGACGGCCGGCCACAGCGGCGGGTAGTTGGTGACGATCTGGGTGTAGTTCTCGATGCCCGTCCAGGTGATGTCGGCCAGGTCGATGCCGTCCCAGGTGGTGAAGGACAGGGCGACCGAGGCGAGGGCGGGCAGCCAGACGAAGACGAGCAGGGCGATCAGCGGCAGGCCGATGACGAGCGCCAGGAAGAGACGGTCGCCCCGGCTCAGCCGCCCGGGGGAGGTCGCGGAGGACACGGCGGAGCCTTTCCGGTCCCGGTGGGCCCAGGACGTTCGGACGTTCGGACGCGCGGGAGTTCAGGGAGTTCGGCGTTCAGGAAGTCGGACGTTCAGGGTGTTCGGGGGTTCAAGGTGTTCGGGCGCTCAAGTTGTCGGGCGCTCAGGACGTGAAGAAGCGCGAGCGCTGGGACTCGATCTGCTTGAGGGTGGCGGTGCCGTCGTCGGGGTGGCCGAGCCATTCGACCAGGCCGGGCAGCACGACCGTGGAGATGAAGCCGGGGTCGCTGTCCCGGTCGGCGAACTGGCTGATGTGCTGGGCGGAGCCGATGAGTTCGGCCGACTTGGTCTGGAGCGCGTGGTACGAGGCGGTCTTCGCCTGGCTGTTGGCGGCGAGGTTGCTGGGGTCGACGCCCATGTACAGCTCCTCGGCGCGGGCGCCGCCCAGGAACTCCAGGAACTTCTTGGCCCCGTCGGCGTTCTCGGGGTCGCGGCTGAGCATGAAGCCGTCGGTGGGGGCCTCGACGGCGGTCAGGCCGTGCGCGCTGTCGACCTCGGGGAAGGGGAAGAAGTCGAGGTCGTCGCGGATCGCCTCGTCGGTGATCTGCTGGCCGATGAACAGGCCGATGACGGCCATGCCGGACTTCTGGTCGATGAGCGACTGTGCGGCGTCCTGCCAGGACCGGCCGCCGCCGCCCGTCTGGTAATAGGGGGCCAGCTCGCGCCACAGGTCGAAGATGCGCACGGCCCGCTTGTCGGTCCAGGAGACCTCGCCGCGCATCAGCTGCATGTGGAAGTCGTAGCCGTTGGCGCGCAGGTCGAGATAGTCGAAGGCACCGAGGATGGACCAGCTGTCGCCGCCGCCGTAGCCGGCGGTGACCGGGGCGAGGCCGTCCTGCTTCATCTTCTTGGCCAGCGCGATGAACTCGTCCCACTTGGCGGGGACCTCGTAGCCGCGCTCGGCGAAGACGCTCTTCCGGTAGAACACCGCCCACGGGTAGTTGTACAGCGGGACGAAGTAGTACTTGCCGTCCTCGCCGCGCGAGAGCTGCTTGGCGGCGTCACTGAAACCGGACCCGATGGTGTCCCACACGTCGTCGAGGGGGCTGGCCAGGCCCTTCTTCGCGAAGTACTGCATGCGGTAGCCGGCGAACCAGGTGAAGACATCGTCCGGGGTGCCCTGGAGGTAGCTGGTGATGTTGGTCTGGAAGGTGTCGTGGTCGACCGCGTTGGTCTTCACGGTCAGCCCGGAGTCGGCGGTGAACGCCTTGGTGACGGCCTCGTACGCCTTCTTCGGGGTGGCGTCGCCGCCGTTGGAGCCGAACGTGACGGTGTCGGGGTCGGCACCCGGTCCGCCACCGCAGGCGGTGAGGACCGGGGCGGCCAGGGCGGCGGCGGACAGGCCGAACAGTCCGCCGACGACTCTGCGGCGGCCGGGGCCCTGCGCCACCGGGGATATGCGGCTCTGCTGCGTCATGGTCGCTCCTCGTGCTGGTTCGCGTGCTGGTTCGCGTGCTGGGGGCGCCGAGCAGCGCCGTTGGCGCGCTGCCGGTGGGTGTCCGAGGCGGTGTCCGATCGGATGAAGCTCTGGATGGCGGTGGCGGCGGCGCCGCGCGCCCACTCCTCGAAGGGCAGCGGGCGGGTCTGTACGTCGCACCGGGCGGCGGAGCCGAAGGCGTAGGCGGCGAAGGTGTCCCGGATCTGCTCGGCGAACAGGTCGTAGGCGGCCAGGCCCTCGCCGGAGATGATCACCCGCTCGGGTCCGAAGAGATTGGCGACGGTGGCGATGCCGCGTCCGATGGCGGTCCCGGCGGCGGCGTACACCTCGCGCACCCCGGGGTGGCCCTGGTGGGCGAGGGCCACGGCCTCGGCGGCGTCGGCGACGGCGGCGCCGGTGGTCTCCCGGATCCTGGCGAGGATGGCGGTGTCGGCGGCGATGGCCTCGACGCAGCCGCGGTTGCCGCAGTGGCACAGGGGGCCGGCCGGGTCGATGGCGACATGCCCGATCTCACCGGCCACGCCGTGCGCCCCGGCGACCACCTGGCCGTGCACCACGAGCCCGCAGCCGATGCCCGCGCCGACGGTGACCACAGCGAAGTCCCTGAGGCCCACACCCGCGCCGAACCACTGCTCGGCGACGGTCAGGGCGCGGACGTCGTTCTCGACGGTGACCGGCAGCCCGGTGGCCGTGGAGGCGAGTTCGGCGAGCGCCACGTCCCGCCACTCCAGGAACGGCGAGTAGCGTACGACGCCCTCGGCGCGGTCGACGTCGCCGGAGACGGCGAGCCCGAGGCCGAGCACCGGGACGCCGAACCCCTCGGCCTCGGTGCGCAGTTCGCGTACGAGTTCGGCGATGGCGGCGAGGACGGCTTTGGGCGCCGGGTCGGTCAGCGGGAGGTGCCGGGCGACGCGGATGCGGCAGCACAGGTCGGTGAGGACGCCGATGAGTTCGTCCCCGGTCGCCTTGACCCCGATGAACAGCGCCCGTCCGGCGTCGACCCGCACCGGGTGGGACGGGCGGCCCAGCGCCCGCCGGGCGTCGTCGGTGTCCTCCACGAGATACCCGGCCTCGATCAGCGGCCGGACCGCCTTGGTGACCGCCGCGGCGGACAGCCCGGTGCGCTCGGCCACCCCGGAACGGGTGAGGGGGCCGTGCGAGAGCAGCGTGGTGAAGATCTGGGCGACGGCCGGCGTCTGCGCCGGAAAGGCCTCGGGAGGCCCTGAAGGCGGGAGCGGAGGAGAGGTCGGAGGAGGGGGCGACTGCATGGCCGGGAACCTAGGTCCCTTATTTTCTGCTGTCAATGAAAGAAACAGGATCAGTTGAAACTCTGATTACGACTGGCCTGTGCCATGCAAACTGTGAGATTCATCCACCCGTTGACAGCTGATCGAAGGTCGCGTTCTCTAGACGGCAGCATCTGCCCAGCTTGGAACGTGAGGCCCCATGCCGCTGATCTCCCACTCCCCCGACGCCGGGGTCTGGCTGCTGACCACCCCGCGCACGTCGTACGCCCTGCGCATCGACGAGTCCGGCACGCCCGGCCATGTCGCCTGGGGGCCCCGGCTGTCCCTGGCGGAAGCGGTGGACATCGCCGCCCCGCCCGGCGAGCCGCACAGCAGTTTCGAGGGCCTCCGCGCGGTCGGTGAGGAACTCCCCGCGGACGACGGCATCCACTACGGCCCGCCCTCGCTCCAGGTCCGCCACGCCGACGGCACCCGGGGCTTCACCTGGCAGCCCGCCGGGCACGAGGTGCGCGAGCCGGCCCCCGGCACCGAGGAACTGGTGCTGCGTTTCCGTGACCGCGGCTACCCGCTGGAGGTCGATCTCCACTACCGGGTGCACGCCGACAGCGATGTCATCGAGCGCTTCACGGTGCTGCGCAACGCCGGGGCCGACCGGCTGGAGGTGCTCCGCGCGGACTCCGCCGCCTGGACGCTGCCTGCGCTGCCCGAGTACCGGATCAGCCATGTCACCGGGCAGTGGTCGGCCGAGACCCAGCTGCGGCGCGAACCGCTGCCGTACGGCGAGACGGTCCTGACCAGCCGTCGCGGGGTGACCAGCCACCACGCCAATCCATGGCTGATGGTCGACCCGGGCGACACCGGCGAGGAGCACGGCCGGGTGTGGAGCGCGGCCCTCGCGTGGAGCGGCAGCTGGCGGCTGACCGCCCAGCGCACCCCGGACAACCTGGCCGGATTCACCGGCGGCGGCGGCCACGAGGGGGTCCGGGTCCCGCTCGCGCCGGGCGAGGAGTTCACCACGCCCGTGTTCGCGGGGCTGTTCACCGACGGCGGCTTCGGCGAGGCCAGCCGCACCTGGCACACCTACGTCCGCGACCATGTGGTGCCGCACGCGCACGAGCTGACGCCCGTGCTCTACAACTCGTGGGAGGCGACCGGCTGGGACGTCGACGAGACCAGCCAGAAGGCGCTCGCCGAGCGGGCCGCCGAGCTGGGCGTCGAGCTGTATGTCGTGGACGACGGCTGGTTCGGCGCCCGCCGCCACGACCGGGCCGGGCTCGGCGACTGGACCCCGTCCCCCGACGGCTTCCCGGCCGGCCTCGGCCCGCTCGCCGACACCGTGCACGCGCTCGGGATGCGGTTCGGCATCTGGGTGGAGCCGGAGAACGTCAATCCGGACAGCGACCTGTACCGCGCGCACCCCGACTGGGTGCTGCACGTGCCGGGCCGGGACCGCACCGAGATGCGCAACGAGCTGGTGCTGAACCTCGCCCGCGACGACGTGGCCGACTGGGCGTACGGCTGGCTGACCCGGCTGGTCGGCGACCACGGCGTGGACTTCCTGAAGTGGGACATGAACCGCGCCTTCGGCGAGGCGGGCTGGCCCGGCGAACCGGACGGCGCGGACCGGCTGTGGACCCGCTATGTGACCCATCTGTACGGCATCCTGGACCGGCTCCGCGCGGACCATCCCGACCTGCGGATCGAGGCGTGCGCGGGGGGCGGGGGCCGCGTCGACCTGGGTATCCTCGCCCGCACCGACCAGGCGTGGACATCGGACAACACCGACGCCGAGGACCGGATCGCGATCCAGCACGGGTTCGCGCAGGTGTATCCGCCGCGTGTGATGTCCGCGTGGGTGACGGATGTGCCGAACCAGCTCACGGGGCGGTCGGTGCCGCTGTCGTTCCGCTTCCATGTCGCCATGTCCGGGCTGCTCGGCATCGGCGGCGACCTCGCCACCTGGACGGAGGCGGAGCTCTCCGAGGCGGCGGAACTGGTGGCCTTCTACAAAGGCGTCCGTCATCTGGTCCAGCGGGGCGGCCTGCACCGGCTGCGGGGGCCTGCGGCGGAGGGGCCGACGGTCGTGCAGTACGTCGCCGAGGGCGCGGGGGAGGCCCTGGTGCTGGCCTGGCAGCGGGGGCCGCGGCACGGGGCGCCCCGCACGCCGGTGCGGCTGCGGGGGCTGACGCCGGGGGCGCGGTACCGGGAGGTCGGGACGGAGCGGGTCCACGATGCGACGGTGCTGATGGGGTATGGGCTGGAGCTGGGGTTGGCGCGGGGGGACTGGGCGAGTCGGGCGTTGCATTTGGAGCGGGTCCGGTAGGCGGGGGTTCGGTTGTCGTGCGGGTGCGGGTGGATTGTGGCTGGTCGCGCAGTTCCCCGCGCCCCTTACGGCGTCGGTGTCGCGGTCGGGGAGCCGTGCGGGCCTGGCGGTGTCGGTGTTCGGGGCGGGAGCCGCGCGGGTCTGGCCGTGTCGGTGTTTGGGGCGGGAGTCCGTGGGGTGGGAACCCCGGGGGCGTCATGTGCGTTGTCGAGGGGAGGTTGCGGCGCTACGTGGTGAGGCGGGGATATGGGCGAGTTGGTCCCTGGGGGCAATGTGCCTCTTCCGGCCGGCCCGCTCCGTCTGTGTGTGCGGGGGCCGTTCGATGTGTCGGCGCTGGTCACCGGGGATGACGGGAAGGTCCGGGGCGATGCCGACTTCGTGTTCTTCAATCAGCCGGTGGCGCCCGGGGCCCGGCTCAGCGGGGACACCCTGACCGTCGACCCGAGCGCCCTGCGCCCGGGGGCGACCCGCGTCACCGTCGTCGTCAGCCCGGCCGACCCCGGCACCGAGCTGGGCCGGCTGCCCACCCCCACCCTCCAGGTCACCGGCCCCGGCGGCCGGCCCCTGGCCCGCTTCACCCCGGCCCCGCCCCGGCAGGAGACGGTCCTGCTGCTGGCGGAGATCTACCGGCGCGGCGACATCTGGAAGCTGCGCGCCCTCGGCCAGGGGTACGGCGACGGGCTGGCCGGTCTCGCCAGGGATTTCGGCGTGGACGTGCTGGACGAGCGGGCACCCGCGCCGCAGCCGTTCATACCCGCCCAGCGGATCCCGCCCGCCGCTCCCGCCCCGGCGTCCGGCCAGGACAGCTATCTCGGGCAGGTCAACGCGGCCCGCGCCCAGGCGGGGTCACCGCCGGTCACGCTGGACGCCCGGCTCTCGTCGGCCGCGCGGGCGCACGCCGGCGCGATGTCGTCGGCGGGGCGGCTCGGGGTCGAGGGCAGCGACGGGGTGTCGGTGTACCAGCGGGTGATCGCCGCCGGGTTCGCGTATCTCACGATCGGCGAGCACCTGGTGTCGGGGCCGCACACGTCGGGCGAGTTCGTGACGTACCTCCAGCGCGGCGAGCAGCCCCGGCGCACCCTGTTCGACCCGGCCTTCACCCACGCCGGGCTGGGGTGCGCGACCGTGCGGCGCACCGGTGATGTCTTCTGGACGGCGCTGTGGGCCCGCCCGCTCACCCCGGCCGACCTCGCGCGTACGGCGGCCGAGGTGACCGAGCTGACCAACGGGGAGCGCGTCCGGGCCGGGCTGCGCCCACTGGCGCCGGACACCCCGCTCACGGCGGCGGCGCAGGCGCACAGCGCCGACATGGTCGCCCGTGACTTCTACTCGCACACCTCCCCGGAGGGCAGTCAGCCATGGGACCGGGCCGCCGCGGCGGGCGCCCGGCGCCGTTCCGTCGGGGAGAACATCGCGTGCGGACAGCGCTCGGCATCCGAGGTGGTCACCGGCTGGATGAACAGCCCCGGCCACCGCGCCAACATCCTCAAGCCCGACTTCACCCACATCGGCATAGGCCTGGCGGGCGGCGGCCGGGCGGGGATGTACTGGACGCAGTTGTTCGGCGCGTGAGACCGGGCGGGTACAGGCACCGGCACCGGGCGCCGACCCGTCGTGGACACCCGGCGTTTTGCCCGAACGGTCCCGTCCGGGACACCATGCCCCCATGAAGGGTGACCTCTTTTCCAGCGAGCACATGGTCCAGCCGGCCGCCGCGCCGGGCATGACGATCGAGAACGCGAAGTGCGTCAGGTACGCGGTCAACGGCGAGATGCTGGCCCGGCAGGGCTCGATGGTCGCCCACCGGGGCAGCCTCCAGTTCGAGCGCAAGGGACAGGGCGGCGTCGGCGGCATGCTCAAGCGGGCCGTCACCGGCGAGGGGCTGCCGCTGATGGCGGTGCGCGGACAGGGCGAGGCATGGTTCGCGCAGGAGGCGCAGAACTGCTTCATCGTGGAGGTGGAGCCGGGTGACGAGTTCACGGTGAACGGCCGCAACGTCCTGTGTTTCGACGCCACGCTGTCCTATCGGATCGCGACCGTGAAGGGTTCCGGCATCGCGGGCGGCGGGCTCTTCAACAGCGTGTTCACCGGGCAGGGCCGGCTGGGCCTGGTGTGCGAGGGCGTTCCGCTGGTCATCCCGGTCTCCCCGCAGTGGCCGGTGTACGTGGACACCGACACGGTGGTGGGCTGGACGGCGGGGCTCCAGACGTCGCTGCACCGCTCGCAGTCGGTCGGCTCGATGCTGCGCGGCGGTTCCGGCGAGGCGGTCCAGCTGATGCTCCAGGGGCAGGGACATGTGATCGTCCGCCCCAGCGAGACCACGGCGGGCAAGCCCCAGCAGCACTGAACCTCACGAAGGGTTCGGACAGGATCGGAAAGGTTCGAAAAGTGAGCACCTTGATCGGCATCTCGGACATCGAAGCGGCGGCCGGGCGGATCGCCGGGCAGGTGGTGCGGACGCCCACCGTGCCGAGCCCCGGGCTGTCCACCCTGCTCGGCGTCCCGGTGACCGCCAAGCTGGAGCTGTTGCAGCGCACCGGTTCCTTCAAGGCGCGCGGCGCCACGGCCAGGCTGCTGGCGCTGAGCGAGGCCGAGCGGGCCGCCGGGGTGGTGGCGGTCAGCGGCGGCAACCACGGCATCGCGCTCGCCGTGATGGCCGCCGCCCTGGAGGTGAAGGCGACGGTCGTCATGCCGCGCTCGGCGCCCGCGCGCTCGGTGGAGCTGGCGCGGGACGCGGGCGCGTCGGTGCGGCTGACGGACGACATGGCTTCGGCGTTCGCGCAGGTCGAGCGGTTGCGGGACGAGGGTCTCACGCTGGTCCACCCGTTCGACGACCCGATCGTGATCGCCGCGCAGGGCACGGTGGGCCTGGAGTTCGCGGCCGACGCCGGTGAGCTGACCGATGTGCTGGTGAGCATCGGGGGCGGCGGGCTGATCTCCGGGGTCGCGGCGGCGCTGCGGGAGCTGCGGCCGGGGCTGCGGATCTGGGGCGTGGAGACCGAGGGCGCGCAGGCCATGTCCGAGGCGCTGCGGGCGGGCGGCCCGGTGCCGGTCACCCCGTCGTCGATCGTCATGCCGCTGAACGCCCCGACCGTCTCGCGTTCGACGTACGACCATGTGTCGGCGCTGGTCACCGAGGTGCTGGTGGTGTCGGACCGGGACGCCGTCCAGGGCTGTCTGGAGTTCGCCGAGCACGCCAAGCTGTGGACGGAGCCCTCGGCGGGCTGTCTGCTGCCGGCGGCCCGGCGGGTGCGGGAGCGGATCGGCGAGGGGGCCCGGCTGGGGCTGGTGGTGTGCGGCGGCAACACCACGGTGAGCGAGATGGCGGACTGGACGGCCCGCTTCGGCCTGCGCTGACCCCGCCCAGGCCCCCGGCCGGAGGCCCGCCGCGCCGAACCCTGGGCGAAGGACGTGCCCCCGGTTGTGCTTCCGATTGAACACCCGGCGTCACCGCCCGCGTACCACTGGCAAAGCGTGGGAGCGGGGTTCACGGGGTGGGAGCGGGGTTCAGCGAGGGATGAGCATGGCCGAGACGCACGTCTTCGCACACGGGCTGGTCGCCGGACGGTACCGACTCCTCGACGTGGCGCACCGGGAGACGAACCGCGTCGGCTGGTACGGCGAGGACATGGACGCGGGCCTACCGTGTCTGCTGACCCGGATCGGGCTGCCGCCCGGGAGCGGGGAGGGCACCGCGCTCCGGGTGACCGGCCGGATCATGCGCGCGGCGGACGCCATGGGCGCGCTCGCCCCGGGGCGGGTGCCGAAGGTGGTCGACGCGTTCGAGGACGCGGGCACGCTGTGGACGGTCACCGAGTGGGCGGGCGGCACTCCGCTGCCGGAACTCCTCGCGGCGGAGGGCTCGTTCCCTTACGCGCGGGCGGCGCGGCTCGGGCTCGAACTGCTCGATGTCCTGGAGGCCGCGCACGGCGAGGGCATCACCCACGGCGAGCTGAGCCCCGGTCAGGTGTTCGTGCCGGACCGGGGCCCGGTCATGGTGTCCGGGTTCGGCCTGGCGGGCGCGACCCTGGCACCCCGGCTCACGGCACCCTCGTACGCCTCCCCGGAGCAGGCGCGGGACGAGCGCGTCGGCCCGGCGGCGGATCTGTGGGCGCTGGGCGCGCTGCTCTACACGATGGTCGAGGGACGGCCCCCGTTCCGGGACCGGGACCGGCCGCAGGCCACGCTCCGGGGCGTGGACCGGCTGCCGTTGCGCGCTCCGCTGCGCGCCGGGCCGCTCGCCCAGGTGATCCAGGGCCTGCTGCGCAAGAACTCCCGCGAACGCCTGACCCGTCCGATGACCCGCGAGGCACTCACCCGGGTCCTCGGCCCCGACCCGGACGCCACCCCGCCGCCCGGCCCGCGCCCCCGGCTCCACCACGCCTACGCCACCGCCGCGCACGCCGGTTCCCGCTGGAGCAGGCGGACGGCGGTGTTCGGTACGACACTGGCGCTGGCGGCGGCCACGGTCGCCGTGGTCACCGCGACCCGCCAGCCGTCCGGCAACAACGGCACCGCGGCGCCCGAGCCCCCACCCCGCCCGTCGGCCTCCACCCCGCCCATGCCATCGCCCTCCACAACACCCCCGTCCCCCTCCCCGAGCGGCCTCCCGGAAGGCTTCCGGACCTTCCTCTCCCCCGAGGGCTTCTCCGTCGCGCTCCCCGCCGGATGGACCGTGCTGGACACCGACAAGGTGTCCGACCTGGCCTACCGTGTCGTGCTCGGCGCCGGGGACGATCCGCGCACCCTCGCGGTGACCTACAGCGAGCGCGTCGGCCCCGACCCGGTCGCGGTCTGGCGTGACGACGTGGAGCCGGGCCTGGAGCGGACGGACGGCTACGAGCGGATCGGGGACATCGAGGCGACCACGTACCAGGGCCGGAGCGCGGCCGACATCCAGTGGCTGGCCGACGTCGACGGGACCCGCGTACGCACGTTCGGCCGGGGCGTCTCGGTGGGCGGCGGGCTCGGCTACTCGCTGCGCTGGAGCACCCCGGCCGCGGACTGGACGGACAGGGCCAACCAGGAAGCGCTGGAGACGGTGTTACGTACGTTCCGGCCTCCGGTGGACTGACGGACCGTCGCTTCCGGAAGGGTTCACCTGTGCGGTCGACCGGGCTGAGCAAAGCACCGTCAATGGGTGGATAGGCTGCCTGTCCGCACGTCCGCAGAACAGTTCAGAGCCCCACAGGAGAGTAGTCCGTGACCCTAGCGACCGAGCCGTCCGAGGCATCGACCGCCCCCGCCGACCCGTCCGCCACCGCGCCTGCCCCCGCGTCCGCCGCCCCGCCGTTGTCCGACCTCGTGGCGCGGGACGCGCGCGAGTTCGGGGTCTACGCCCGTACCGGAGGCTGGGCCTTCGCACTGCTGGTGGCGCGCAGCGTCCGGCCCGGCGGCCAGGGCGCGGAGGAGACGCCGAAGGTGTCGGCGAAGGAGTTCGCCGAGCTGGCCGGGTGCTCGCCGGACCGGGTGATGCGCTACTACAAGGCGTGGGACCGGGCCGCGGACGACGGCATGGTGCCGCAGTTCGAGGCGCTGCGGCCGGGCCAGGACGTCGAGTTGCCGGACGCCGACGCATGGCTGACCTACTACACCTCCCGCAACAGCGCCACCTCCGAGCGCGGCACCGCCATCGCCGAGGCGGCCGAGGCCGAGGGCATCCGCCCGACCAAGGCGCTGGAGGTGGCCGAGAACCCGACGGCCCTGCGGGCCGCGATCCTCGCCGACCCGTCCACCGCGCAGGCCGCCCGCCGCGCCCTGCTGGACCGGGTGCGCGAGGATCCGGAACTCCAGGCCGAGCTGGCCCGGGACGTCGTGCGCACCGATGATCTGAAGAAGGCCGTCGCGACCGAGAGCCGCGCCGCCGACCGGATCGGGTATGTGCGGCAGATCGCCGAGTCGGGGCAGATCAAGACGCCCGCGGGGCAGACGGTGGACGCGCCCGCCGACGTACGGCAGGAGGCCGAGCGGCATCTGTCGCTGATCGACGAGCTGGACGAGGACGAGGACTCCGGTGAGTGGGCCTCGGAGGCGTACGACACCATGAAGTCGCTGGTCGTGGAGACCGTCGAGGCCGATCCCGAACTGCGGGTGAGCGACCGCCGGACGAAGTTCTACAACAGCCTCCAGAAGGCGACGAAGGTGTTCGAGGAGCTGACCTTCGACGACGCCGAGGACTTCTACGAGGACGACATGGTCGCCCGCCTCGAAGACCTCCAGCAGGCCATCGCCTCGTGCCTGACCGCGCTGCGCGGCACCCGCAAGGAGCAGGGGCGGTAGTGCTCGGGCGGGCTGAGTAGCCGTACTCATGTCGTGGCGTCCGGGCGGCGCCACGATGGGGGCTCCCGAACCGAGGAGCCCGCATGTCCGCCGCGCCCGTCCTGCCCGTCACCCGCTCCGGCCCGCGCCGGACGAGGCTGCCCGCCGTGCTGGCCGGGGTCGTGGTGGCGGCTCTCGCCGTCTCCGCGTGGCAGCCGGCGGACCGTTTGACGTGGTTCCTGGAGACGTTCTGGGTGTTCCTGGGGCTGCCGCTGATCGTGCTGCTGTGGCGGCGGTTCCCGCTCAGCGGGCTGCTGTGCGTGCTGCTCGCCGCGCACGCGCTGGTCCTCGCGATCGGCGGGCACTACACGTACGCACAGGTCCCGGCGGGTGACTGGGTGCGGGACGCCTTCGGCCTGGAGCGCAATCCGTACGACAGGTTCGGCCACCTCATGCAGGGCTTCGTCCCGGCGATCCTGGTCCGTGAACTCCTGCTGCGCACCTCGCCGTTGCGTGGCAGCCGCTGGCTGGCGCCGCTCGTGGTGTGCGCGTGCCTGGCCTTCAGTTCGGTGTTCGAGATGCTGGAGTGGGCGGCGGCGGTCATCGGCGGCGAGGCGGCGGACGCGTTCCTGGGCACGCAGGGCGATGTGTGGGACACCCAGTGGGACATGTTCTGCGCGCTGATCGGGGCGGTGGTCTCACTGACCCTGCTGAGCCGGGCGCACGACCGCCAACTGACCGCGCTGGAGCGCGGCCGACCCCGCTGAGGCCGACCGCCCCGCGCGTCACTTCCTCCCGCTGGTCAGCGACCGCGTCTGCACCGAGCGCGCGACCTTCGGACCCAGCCAGCGCTTGAACCGGCGCAGGGTCTCCAGGCGGCCGGCCGCCCGGTCGAGCCGGTAGTAGAGCTGCGGTGGGACGTACGGCAGCAGCGGCGAGTGGCGCTGGCCGAGCAGGGCGAACATCTGCTCGGGCGGCAGTTGGATGTAGCGGGGCAGGTGCTCGTACCACTGGGCGCTGTAGCGGGCCGCGCTCTGCACCGGCAGCAGGGCGGCCTTGCGGTCCTGTTCGTAGGCGGTGAGGGCCCGGGGCAGTTCGCGGTGGGTGCGCAGGGCGCCGGCGAGGGACATGGCGTCCTCCAGGGCGAGGGTGGTGCCGGCGCCGATGGAGTAGTGGGTGGTGTGGGCGGCGTCGCCGAGCAGGACGAGGTTGCCGTGGTGCCAGGTGCGGTTGGTGAGGGTGCGGAAGTTGAGCCACTGGGGGGCGCCGTCGGTGGAGGAGCGGCCGATCAGACGGTGGCCGTCGAGGACGTCCACGAAGAGTTTCTCCAGCAGTTCCAGTCCTTCGTCCTCGCCCGCGCGGTCGAGGCCCAGGCCGGTCCAGGTCTCGGGGGCGCACTCCACCACGCAGGTGGAGCGGTCGGCGCCGAATCCATAGCCGTAGCACCAGATCCAGCCGTGCTCGGTCTCGACGAAGGCGAAGGTGAAGGAGTCGAAGACCTTGGTGGTGCCGAGCCAGATGTAGTGGTTGCGGCCGGAGCGGACCTCGGTGCCGAAGGCGTCGGCGTGCCGGGTGCGCAGGGCGCTGCGCACCCCGTCGGCGGCCACCACCAGGTCGGCGGGCGGCACGTTCTCGGCGGTGATCTCCCGGGTGTGCTCGATGCGGACGTCCAGTTCCCGGGCGCGGGCGGCGAGGATCTCCAGGAGCCGGTGGCGGCCGATGCCGAAGCCCTGGTCGCCGCTGTGCCGGGTGGCGAGGCCGCGTACATGGGCGATGCCGTCGCTCCAGCGGACGGAACCGGCGTCGATCGCGAGGGCGGACTCCGGGTCGTGCGCGTGCAGTTTGTCGAGCAGTCCACGCCAGTAGGTCACGCCCCACCCGTAGGTGGAGCCCTCCGGATCGCGCTCGTGGACGGTGATGTCGTGGGCGGGGTCCTGCCGCTTCAGCAGGATCGACAGATACAGGCCGGCGGGCCCGCCGCCGACGCAGACGACCTTCACACTCACCCCTGGAAGTCACTCAAAGCGGTCGATTGACAACGCAGAGTAGCAGCGGCGTGCGGGTGTGACGGTACGCCCGGCCGCCGGGGGCGCCGGATGGGGTGGACGCGCGCGGGACGCGGCGGGTGGAGCAGCTGGCGGGGGTCACATACTGCGGCACTCCGGGTGGCCCCAGCCCTGGTCGTTCTTGGCGATGGGCTCGCCCGCCGCGTAGGGGCGGGCGCAGGCCGGGCAGCGGCCGGGGAACTTGGCCTTGATCGTGCGCGCGGCGGAACCGCCGTTCGGGCGGGCGGCGGAACCGCCGTTGGGGCGCGCGGACTTGCGGCGCGGGCCGCTCCTGACCGGGGTGTCCGGGGAGGGCGGGGGCTCCGGGGAGCCGAGGTCGCTGCTCGCGGGCTCCTGGACGACGGCGGCCTGACTGGCGGCCCGGTCGGCGAAGTCGTTGAGCGGGTCGCCGTCGACCTGGTGGGCGGGGACGTAGCGGAACTCGACCGCGCGGCCGTCGAGCAGTTCGTCGATCCGCACCACCAGTTCCTGATTGGCGACCGGCTTGCCGGCGGAGTTCTTCCAGCCGTTGCGCTTCCAGTTGGGCAGCCAGGTGGTGACGGCCTTCATGGCGTACTGCGAGTCCATCCGGATCTCCAGCGGTACGCCGGGGTCGACCGCCGTCAGCAGGCGCTCCAGGGCGGTGAGTTCGGCGACGTTGTTGGTGGCCCGGCCGAGCGGTCCGGCCTCCCAGCGACGGGGGGTCTCCGTCTCGTCGGCCACCACCCACGCCCAGCCCGCCGGTCCGGGGTTTCCCTTCGAAGCCCCGTCGCACGCGGCCACCACTCGTTCACGCATGTGCTGATCATGCCATGACCGCGAGGGCTCAGGAGATGTCGGTGGTGGTCGGCGGCCCGCCCGCGGTGGTCGTGGTGTCGATCACCGAGAAGTGGGCGCCCTGCGGGTCGCCGAGCCCGGCGAAGCGCCCGAAGGGGCTGTCCATCGGCCCGTACCGCAGGACCGCGCCGAGCTTGGTCGCCGTGGCGACGGCGTCGTCGCAGTTGGCGACGTTGAAGTAGACGTTGACGAACGGGGGCACCTCGGGCGGGAAGTCGTCCGTCATCTTCATCCGGCCCAGGACCGTGCCCTCGGTGGTGTTGTAGAGCCGGAAGTCCATCTGCCCGTCCTCCATCTGCTGGGAGGTGAAGGAGAAGACGGTGGGGAAGAAGGTGTCGGACTTCTCGGGTGTGCGGGTGAAGATCTCGGCCCAGCAGTACGCGCCGGGCTGCTCCACCGGCGCTTCGAAGCCCGCGTGCGTGCCGGGCTGCCACACACCGAAGACGGTCCCGCCGGGGTCACTGGCGAGGCACATGGAGCCGAAGTCGCCGACCTGCATGGGCTCCATCAGCAGTTGCCCGCCGTTGTCCCGGATGCGTCCCGCCGCCGCGGCGACGTCGGTCGTCGCGAGGTAGAGACACCACTGCGACATCGCTTCCTGGCCGGGCATCGGCGGTACGACGGCGGCGACGGCCTTCCCGTCCGAGAACGCCTGGGTGTAGTTGCCGTACTCCGGCGACGACTCGCCGAAGGTCCAGCCGAGGACATCGCCGTAGAAGCTCTTGGCCGCCTCGATGTCCGGGAAGGACGCGTCGGCCCAGATGGGGGTTCCCTCGGGTTTCACGGTCATGGTCGCGCTCCCTCTCCGCTCGCCGGGATTGCCGGATTGTCCACATATCTCACGCTAGCCACTCGAAGGGCCGCTCGCGCGCCGAAATCGCATATCTGTTCCAAACTGGGGGCGGGACCTGCGACAGCGACCGCGCGACAGGGAGTGGGCGATGGCGGAGACGACGATGCGGGCATGGTCGGTGACGGCGCCGGGGCCGGTGGAGGGGGACCCGTTGCGGTGGGTGGAACGGCCGGTGCCGGAGCCCGCCGGGGACGAACTGCTGGTGCGGGTGCGGGCCTGCGGGGTCTGCCGTACCGACCTGCATGTCACCGAGGGCGATCTGCCGGTGCACCGGCCGGGGGTCACACCCGGCCACGAGGTGGTCGGCGTGGTCGCGGCGCTGGGCCCGGACGCACGGGACTTCGCCGTCGGCGACCGGGTCGGCGTGGCCTGGCTGCGGTACACGGACGGCACCTGCGGGTACTGCCGCCGGGGCGCGGAGAACCTCTGCCCGGCCTCGCGGTACACGGGCTGGGACGCCGACGGCGGCTATGCCCCGTACACCACGGTCCCGGCGCCCTTCGCCCACCGGCTCCCGGACGCCCTGGACGAGGTGGCGGCGGCCCCGCTGCTGTGCGCGGGCATCATCGGCTACCGGGCGCTGAAACGGGCCGCGCTGCCGGCGGGCGGGCGGCTCGGCCTGTACGGGTTCGGCGGCAGCGCCCATCTGTGCGCCCAGGTCGCCCTGGCCCAGGGCGCCCGGGTGCACGTGGTGACCCGGGGTGCGGCGGCCCGCCGGCTGGCCCTGGACCTGGGGGCGGCCTCCGCCCAGGACCTGGACCGGCCGCCGCCGGAACCGCTGGACAGCGCCATCCTGTTCGCCCCGGTGGGCGACCTGGTCCCGGTCGCCCTGCGCGCCCTGGACCGCGGCGGCGTCCTGTCCGTCGCCGGCATCCATCTCACCGACGTACCGCCCCTGCGCTACGAGAGCGACCTCTTCTACGAGAAGGAGCTACGCAGCGTCACGTCCAACACGCGCGAGGACGCGCGGGAGTTCCTGGCGCTCGCCGCCCGCCATGGGGTACGGGCGACGACGCACACCTATCCCCTGACGGGCGCCCTCGCGGCCCTGCGGGACCTGAAGGCGGGCGTCTTCGACGGGGCGGCGGTCCTGGTGAACCCCGACGACGGGGCCTAGGGCGTGTCCGCAAAGTTGGTTGGTCGTTGCTCCGTTCGTGGTGCGACGTCATGAATTGACTGATCAGGCCTGGACGGTGATCGGGCCGCT